>URRU01000118.1 GCA_900550335.1 uncultured Clostridium sp.
ACAATCTAATATAAACTTTATTCTGTTATTTCTATCTTTAAATAAAAATAAAATTGTTAGTAAAAAAATATATAAGTAAGTTATTTTAGTTTTTATTTTTCAACAAAGAGATTGATACACTCGTCAATCCTATTCCCAACATAATAAATGCAGTATTTGTTTTCAACTCTCCTAATACAGCCAAAACAGTTACTGCAATCCCCATAGCAAGCCCAATTCCTTTTGGCGCCACATCCATAACCTCTTCAAACTTACTTTCATTTACAACTTCCTCTTCTCCAGCACCAACATCTGATTTTACTTGCATTAACTCATCCACAGAAACCTCAAAAATCTCTGCTAACTTTGGAATCGAATTTATATCAGGAAACGACAAATCTCTTTCCCACTTAGAAACCGCTTTATCAGTAACTCCCATCTTCTTAGCTAAATCTAATTGTGTCATTCCTCTATCTTTTCTCAACGATGAAATCATCTCACCAAAACTCTGCTTATTCATATACATACCCTCCTCTTATATTATGATAAAATCATACCATACACAGATAAATATACTCAACCAACCTGTAGTTTACACTACTCTACCAATAGTTTATAACCAGTTTACACAAATCCTATCAACAAACTACCCCAACTTCTCCATTTTTAAATACAAATAGAGCTATATAATTGAAATAAAATATGGATTTCGCATTTGTATTTTTTAACATCCCTTTTTATCTTTTGTATAATAATTTTAATATCTTATAAAGAAAAAGACTAGTTTGAAACGCCGCAACAATCTACAGACGGCTCGCAACTTTTAAATGTGTTACATAATCAAAGCGAGCCGTCGAAGCCTGGCGCGAAGTTCAACTAGTCTTTTTCTTTGTGTTATTTACGATTAACAAAAGATAAAAAGGGATGTTGCAATACACTGCGACATCCCAATATTTATTCAATTATATAGCTCTAGTGTACTCTTTTAACCATTCTCTTTCTTCTTCAGTTAGATGTGGTCCTATTTTTTCAAATACCTGAGCATGGTAGTTATTCAACCATTCTCTCTCAAATTTTGTCATTTCATCTGGATTTATACCGTCTAAATCTATTGGAGCAAATGTTATAGTTTCGAAGTGCATAAACTGTCCAAACTCATTCTTTTCTCCCTTAGTTACTATCATCTCATTTTCTATTCTTATACCATGAGATCCTTCAACGTACACACCAGGCTCATTAGTTAAAACCATACCTTCTTCAAATTTATGGTGTTCGTTTTTAGATTTAACTATCTGCCATCTGAATCCTGTTGGTGGTTCATGTATGTTAAGAAGGTATCCTACACCATGTCCTGTACCACATTTAAAGTCTATATCTAAATCCCAAATTGGTCCTCTTGCTATTGCATCTAAGTTATATCCAAAGCATCCGTATAAGAATTTAGCTCTTGATAAATTCATCATACCTCTAACAACTGCTGTGAAGTGAGTTTTTAATTCATCAGCAACTGGTCCCATTACAAATGTTCTTGTTATATCTGTAGAGCCTTCTATATATCCTCCACCAGTATCTGTTAAGAATAAATGTTCTGGAAGTACTTCAACATCTGATTCATCAGTTGGAGCATAGTGCATCATAGCTGCATGATCTTTATATGCACATATTGGCTCAAAACTATCTCTTATATATCCTTCCTGTTCTTTTCTGAATTCTTCAAGCTTTCTAGCTGCACTCATTTCAGTTATTTTTATTTTTCCTACATTAGTTTTCATCCAATGCATTAATTTTGTAACAGCTATACCGTCTTTTATATGAGCATTTTTTATATTTTTAAGCTCAACTTCATTTTTCATAGCTTTCATAAGTATAGTTGGATTCTGCTGTTCTATTTTTTCAACACCTTCTGGTATATTATTGTAAAGTGCGTAATTTAACTTCATTGGGTCAATCATAACACTTTCACCAGATTTAAGATTTTTAACTTCTTCATATATATCATTATATGGACGAACTGTTATATTATTTTCAGCAAGAAGTACTTTTGCTTCGTCATTTAATTTATTTTCATCTATAAATAAATCCATGCCATCAAGTTTTACTAATGCATATGAGAATATTAATGGATAATAAACAACATCATTTCCTCTCATATTAGTTAGCCAACAAACATCATCTAAAGATGCTATTATATGTGCTGTAGCTCCATTTTCTTTCATAACATTTCTAACTCTTTCAAGCTTAGAAGCTACACTTTCTCCTGTATATTTTTCGTCAAGTACAAATACTGGTTCTTTAGATATTTCAGGTCTATCTTCCCAAACATCTCCTACTAAATCGCATGAGTATTCTATTGATATATTTTTAGGAGCAAGGGCTTTTTCTAAATCCTGTCCTTCTTCCATAGATACAACACGTCCATCAAATGCTACTTTACCATTTTCTGGAACTATCTGTGCAAGATATTCTTCCATAGTTGGAACACCATCTTCAAACATATGGAATAAAGAAATTCCACTTCCTTCTAGCTGTTTTTCAGCCTGAGTCCAATATCTACCATCAGTCCAAAGTCCAGCTTCATCCTTTGCAATCATAACAGTCCCATAAGAACCGTCAAATCCTGATATATATTCTCTACATTTGAAGTATTCTCCTGCATTTTCACTCTGATGGAAATCTGCTGTTGGAACTATATATGCATCTATTCCATTCTGTTCCATAAGAGCACGAAGTTTTGATATTCTTTCAGCTACTATCATTTTAAAAGCCCCCTTAATATTAATATAAATACCTATTGTGAAATTTTTATCTTCACTATTCAATAATAACACAATAATTTTGAAAATTCAAATTTATATAAATAAAATATATTTCTTTTTTTAAAATTAACTATTAGTTAAATTTTTTGACCAATTCTTGAAAATCTCTCCATTGTGCTATATATATCACTTTGATATTATAATCTTAACAAGTAGCAAAAGAGGTGATTTTATGAATATAAATATAATAATAAAGGAAAAAAGAAAAGAATTATCCTTAACTCAAGAACAGCTTGCTAATCAACTAGGTGTATCGACTCCAGCGGTAAGTAAATGGGAAAGTGGCTCCTCTTATCCAGATATAACTATACTTCCTAACTTGGCAAAAATTTTAAAAACAGATATAAATACTCTTTTATCATTTAAATCTGATTTAAGCGATGAAGAAATAGAAAAGATTATAAAAGATTTATACGATTTTAGTTTTGCACATTCTTTAGACGAAACTTTAGGAAAAGCTTATGAAATTATTTCAGAATATCCAAACTGTCATAAACTAATTTTAAATATAGCTTTGACATTAGATGGGTTAGCTATTTTCAAATTGGGTGGTCTTGACAATGGAGAGTCATTATTAGAAGAAACTTCATATAAAATTGAGAAATTATATCTAAAAGTTATTGAATCTTCTGATATAAATGTTAAGGGTATAGCTCGGCAACAATTAATATTTAAAGAAATTGGTAGAAAAAATTTCGATAAAGCTGAATCACTTTTAGAAAATATTCCTGATAAGATTATGATAGATAAATCAGATGTAAAGACTAGATTAGAATTTAGCAAAGGAAATCTTGATGAAGCTAAAAAGGCAGCTCAGGAAAAATTATATAAATTGAATTCAGATGTTGTATCGTTATTATTGCTTATTTTAGATATAGAGCTTGAGCAAAAAAATATAGAAACAGCTGAGTATATATCAGATGTAATTGTTGAATTCTGCCATTCTTTAGACCTTTGGGAATACACTGCAAACTTAGGAAAACTCCAATTTTATATTAAAGCAAAGAATGAAGATGGATTTATTGAATCTTTATCAGCACTTATAAATGCTTATGAAGAGATATTTGAAATTAACAAATCTCCTCTTTATAGTAATATTAGCGCTGCAAAAAGTAATGAGGATAAATCTAGATTCAATTCTTTAATAGATTCTTATAAAACAACACTTGTAAAATCACTTGAATATGATGATGAGTTTGACTTTGTTAAAGATAATCCAAAATTCAAAGAAATAGTCGATAAAGCTATAAAAAAATAGAATAGATAAAACTCAAAAAAATGGACTATTGTATCGATAATTCAGTGATACTGTGGTCTATTTTTTTATTACAATGAATATGAGAAAAGTAATACTTGATATTTTTTTAATTTTCTAAAAATATAATGACTATATTTAGAAAACGATATATAATAGAAGAAGAGGAACCATAATAAGTTAAACTAAAAAAAGATACTTTTTATAAAAAGAAAAAACTTTATTTGATTTATTCGAATTGTTAAAACCAAAACGAAGATATACTAAAAAAATTAATTTATACTTAAGGAGGATAAAATTATGGGATTAAGTGCAAATTATCAAGAAATTAATACTGACGATCTTGATAGAATTGTTGAAACTATCGAGTCTGAAGTCGAGATAAATTTATACAGAGAGTTGGATGCTTTAGCTAACAACGAGGAATTAAATCAATATAATATGGATAAAATGTGGGATTCTCTAAACTTCTTAATAACAGGTGAAACAAGTGAAAACCTAACTTTTAAGAGTTTAGTTACTGATGCTATTTTTGGTAGTTGTCAGTTCCCGGATGATATGATTGATATATACCTTGCTTTTGTTGCACCAGATGGTGTATGCGATGTTGCAGATGCTCTAAATGATATAGATATAGATGAATATCTTGAAAACTTCGATATGAAAGAATTCGCTAAAAACAATGTATATCCAGATATTTGGGAGTATGAAGATGAGGAAGAATTTATAAAAGCTGATTTAAAAGCTGCTTTTGAGACTCTTAAAGAATTCTATATTGAAACTGCAAATAATGGAAATTGTGTATTGGTATTTATAGGATAATAAATTTATTAAATAGAAAGCATAGAACAGAAAAGGGGCTGTTACATTAACTAGCGTTAAATGCGACAACCCCTTAATTAATTTTTTGACTGTTTATTTTATAAAATTAGTAGCAACTTTTGCTTCTTTTTCAGGTAATCCATATTTTTCTTTACCTAAAGCTATACTTTTAACTAAGAATGCCATATTTTTTCCTAAAGTTCTCATAACCTGAAGTCCTTCTTCATCTTTTAATACCTCTTCTGGTGTGTTTCCATGCACACTATTCCAATACTGACTTGATGCTACTGGCATTCCTGCTATTGTAAAGTATTTATTTAATTCATCAAATGTAGATGAACATCCACCTCTTCTTGCAGATACTACTGCTGCTCCTACCTTCATAGTCTTATCACAACTGCTACTATAGAATAGTCTATCTAAGAATGATATTAAATTCCCATTAGCAGATGCATAATATACAGGAGAACCAACAACTATTCCATCACATTCGGCAAATTTAGGAGCTACTTCATTTACCATGTCGTCAAACACACATCTTCCAACCTGTCTACAAGTCCCACAAGCGACACATCCTCTTATGTCCTTGTTTCCAACGTGGATTATTTCTGTTTCTATGTCGTTTTTGTTTAGTTCTTTTTCCACTTCACAAAGAGCAGTGTATGTGCATCCATTTGCGTGTGGACTTCCGTTGATTAATAATACTTTCATTTGATGGTACCTCTCTTTCGTAATTTCCTTTATTATAACACCGGAAAAGATGCAAATAAAGACGCTTTTTTGGGCAAAAACTGATCTTAACAGAAATAG
>URRU01000119.1 GCA_900550335.1 uncultured Clostridium sp.
CTGCACCGTCCAGCGTGTGACTTTCTGCCAGACGGTCGCGCAGGTGTGTCAGACGGTCTCTCGGGTCGGGCAGAGACTCCTCGCACAGGCGCTCGTAGGCTGTTAAAATCTGTGCAAGGTCGGACAATTTTTCTGCAAGTACAGCGTCCTCACTCTCCTCGGCAGCCGCAAACAGCGTCTCCGGTGCGACTGCACAGGTTTTGCACTCGTCGATCAGCCGCAGCGCCTCCTGCAGCAGCTCCGGCTTGTCTGCCAGACCCTTCCAAGCACTCAGCCCGCCCTGCACACGGCGTGCCGCCTCCTGCAAGGTCAAAAGCTGACCTGCCGGTGTCAGCATCTGCTGTGCCAGTCCGCCGACCTCAGAGAACACACGGTCAGCCAATCGTGAGAACGTCAGCACCTCGGCCGTGCGTGCGCCGTGGTTGTGCGTGGCCGCGGCAAGCCGCCGCTCCATCAGGTGCGAGTTCAGCTCGGGCACGAGCAGAATCTGCCGTCCCTCTCCCTTTTCACTCAGCGCCGCGATCTCTCGCAGGATGGCCGTTGTCTTGCCGCTTCCCGCTCGTCCGGTCCAGATCCGCATGGCACACTCTCCTTTCGTTTCATAGCTATTTGATTATAGCACAACCGAAGCAAATTGAAAATGGAGACACCCACCGCAGTGGGCGTCCAGCGAGCAACCGCCCATAGGGCGGCTCTTAGCGAGTCGGAATAGAAAACAGGAAATTATCAATAAAGACCGCGTAGTCGTTTTATGCTTTTCGTGCGTTATCCGCTTATTTTCCAGTCTTTTCTGAACTTTTCCGGTGTTTTGTTTGCATTCTCATATTCTGTAAAATTATTTTTTCAAAAAACTCTTGCATTTTTCTCCGCTTGGGACTATACTTTCCTCAGGCAGAGTAATAAAGGCTTTGCCCCGCAAAACCAAATATTTGATTCTTCAGGGCAGGGTGCAATTCCCTACCGGCGGTACAGCCCGCGAGCGGATGCCATTCGGCGGAAGCATGATTCGGTGAAATTCCGAGGCCGACAGTAAAGTCTGGATGGAAGAAGATAAAAGTAATGTAGTAATCTAAAATGCTATATTTATTTTGCATATTATGCTCTGAAATATTTTATATTTCAGAGCTTTTTTTAGATTTCTATGACATGTATATATTATTTTTTAAAACGGATTATATAGTTTAATAATTTTATATTATAATCAAAGTTTAATAAATGAATAATTTTATGTGTACTTAAAATAGCAAGACCTGAGATAAAACTTAGGGCTTGCTATTTTTTATAATCTAAAGATTTATTAAATTCAAATTATTATGATTGTGAGATGATGATTTTGAATGAAAGGTTTATGAAAATAGCTATTGAGTTAGCAAAAAAAGGTATAGGAAATGTAAATCCTAATCCGTTGGTTGGTGCAATAATTGTTAAAGACGATAAAATTATTGGACAAGGTTATCATGAGAAATATGGACAAGGACATGCAGAAGTTAATGCATTTAAAAGTTTAACTGAAGATGCAACAGGAGCTACTATGTATGTTACTTTAGAACCATGCTCTCATTATGGAAAAACACCACCTTGTGTAGATAGAATTATTGAAAATAAAATAAGTAAAGTTATTATTGGTATGGTTGATCCTAATCCATTAGTAGCGGGAAATGGAATAGAAAAACTTAAAAAAGCAGGTATAGAAGTTGAAGTTGGTATTTTAGAAGAAGAATGTAGAAAGATTAATGAAGTATTTATTAAATATATAACTACTAAAAAGCCATTTGTAGTTATGAAAACAGCAATGTCACTAGATGGAAAAATAGCAACAAAAACTGGTGAATCTAAATGGATAACTAGTGAAAAGTCAAGGTTACAAGTTCATATTTTAAGAAATAAGTTTTCAGGAATTATGGTCGGTGTAAATACAATAATAAAGGATAATCCAGAATTAACATGTAGAATGGCTGAAGGTAGTAATCCTATAAGAATAATAGTAGATAGTACATTAAGAATTCCTCTGAAATCAAAAGTGTTAGAAAATCATGATAATAAGACAATAATAGCTACTACCAAAAAAGTCAATACAACAAAGGTTCAAAAATTATTGAAAAATAATATTGAAGTTTTAATTATAAATGAAAAAAATGGACGAGTTGATTTAAATGATCTTATGAGAAAGCTTGGAGAGCTTAATATAGATAGCATCTTATTAGAAGGTGGAGCAACATTAAATTACTCTGCATTAGAAGAGGGGGTAGTTGATAAAGTAATGGTATATATGGCTCCTAAAATGATAGGAGGAGAAACAGCTAAAACTCCAGTTGGTGGTAGAGGAATAGATAAATTAAATAATGCTTTTAAACTAAAAAATATAACTACAATGAATGTAGGTGAGGATATTTTAGTAGAAGGATATATAAGTTAGGTGATAGTTATATGTTTACGGGGATAATTGAAGAAGTTGGAATAATTAAAGAAGTTAAAAGAGGAGTTAAATCTTCAAAGTTAATTATTAAGGCAAATAAAGTATTAGAAAAAACAAGAGTAGGGGATAGTATTTGCACTAATGGTGTATGCTTGACAGTAACTAATGTAAAAGGTAATAGTTTTGAAGCTGATGTTATGGCTGAAACATTAAGAAGAAGTAACTTAGGACTTTTAGACATAGGTAATAAGGTAAATTTGGAAAGAGCATTAAATTTGGAAAGCAGGCTTGGTGGGCATATTGTAAGTGGACATATAGATGGAATAGGTCAGATTATTTCATTAGAAAAAGAGGATAATGCTATTTGGGTTACGGTAAAAGCAGCAAGTGAAATATTAAGATATGTTGTTTTAAAAGGTTCAATAACTATAGATGGAATAAGCTTAACAGTTGCTTATGTAGATGAAATTATATTTAAAGTTTCTATAATTCCACATACAGCACAAGAAACAACTTTAGTAAACAAATCTATTGGTGAAACTGTTAATTTAGAATGCGATGTTATTTCAAAATATGTTGAAAAGTTTATGGGACTTGGATCAAAAGAAGAATATAATCCAAATACATCAATAAGTGAAGAATTTTTAAGAGAAAATGGATTTTTTTAAGGGGAAAGGAAGTATGTAAAATGTATAAATTTAATACTATTGAGGAAGCAATTAGTGATATAAAAGATGGAAAGATAATTATTGTTGTAGACAACCCAGATAGGGAAAATGAAGGGGATCTGCTAATGGCAGCAGAAAAGGTTACAGGTGAAGCCATAAATTTTATGGCTAAGTATGGGCGTGGACTTATTTGCATGCCAGTTGAAGAAGAAAGATTAAATGAACTTAAAATAGGCCCAATGGTTGAAAATAATACAGATAATCATGAAACAGCATTTACAGTTGCTATTGACCATGCTAGTACAACTACTGGAATTTCTGCATTTGAAAGAGCAATTACGATTCAAAAGGTACTAGATGATAATACTAAACCAGAGGATTTTAGAAGACCAGGGCATGTATTTCCTTTAGTAGCTAAAAAAAATGGAGTTTTAGAAAGAAATGGGCATACAGAAGCAGCAGTTGATTTGCCTAAACTTGCGGGGTTAAAAGGTGCAGGAGTTATATGTGAAATTATGAAGGATGATGGTACAATGGCACGAACTCCAGATTTAGTGGAATTTGCTAAAGTTCATAATTTGAAAATAATAACTATTGAAGAGTTAATAAAGTATAGGAAAGAAAAAGAAAATAAGGAAGCTAAAGTGGAAAGAGTTGTTGAAATTAAAATGCCAACTAGATATGGTGATTTTAAAATGTATGGATTTATAAATAAGTTAAATGGAGAGCATCATGTAGCTTTAGTTAAAGGAGATATAACTTCTAATAATTCAGTTTTAATAAGAGTACATTCTGAATGTCTAACTGGAGATGCCTTAGGCTCTAAAAGATGTGATTGTGGAGAACAATATGATGCAGCTATGAAGAGAATTGCTGAAGAAGGCACTGGAATTTTACTATATATGAGACAAGAAGGAAGAGGAATTGGACTTATTAATAAGTTAAGGGCTTATGCACTTCAAGATAAAGGCTATGACACTGTTGAAGCTAATGAAATTTTAGGGTTTCCATCAGATATGAGAAGTTATGATGTTGCAGCTGCAATTTTAAAGGATTTAGGAGCCTTTAAGGTAAATTTAATGACTAATAATCCTAGAAAAATAGATGGATTAGAAAGTCATGGAATAGAAATTGTAAATAGGGTTCCAATTGCAATGAATCACAATGAAAAAAATGAATTTTATCTTCGAACTAAAAAAGAAAAAATGGGACATATGATTTAAATTTAAATAATAAGAGAAAAAAGTATATGTTTAGTAAAGAGATAAGAGGATAAAGTATTTAGGTTAATAGATGGTAGATATATTTTGACTTAATTGGTTAGAATAAGATTTTATTAAAAAGATGTTAGATAAATTGTAAGTTGGAAATTTATATTAAATAAAATTTTAGGAGGAAAAAGAAATGAGAATAATAGAAGGAAATTTAGTAGCACAAGGACTAAAGGTTGGAATAGTAGTAGGTAGATTTAATGAATTTATAGTATCAAAATTATTAGGTGGAGCTTTAGATGGGTTAAAGAGACATGGGGTAGATGAAGATAATATAGAAGTAACATGGGTTCCAGGAGCATTTGAAATTCCACTAGTAGCAAAGAAAATGGCTCAAAATGATAAGTATGATGCAGTAATTTGTTTAGGAGCAGTTATTAAAGGATCAACACCCCACTTTGATTATGTTTGTGCAGAAACTTCAAAAGGTATTGCAACAGTATCACTTCAAACTGAAAAGCCAGTAATATTCGGAGTATTAACTACAGATAGTATAGAACAAGCTATAGAAAGAGCAGGTACTAAAGGTGGTAACAAAGGATATGATGCCGCAGTTACTGCAATTGAAATGGCTAATCTTTTAAATAATTTCTAATATTATGAAGTATATTATTTTTGATTATGATGGTACTTTGCATAATAGCATAAGGATTTATGAACCGGCATTTAAAAGAGCATATGATTATTTAGTAAACAATGGTTATGCTGAAGAAAAGGTATTTAAAGAGGATGAAGTTAGTAGGTTCCTTGGGCTTACTGCAAGACAAATGTGGAATGATTTTATGCCAAGTTTACCAGAGGATGAAAAGAAAAAATGTAGTTCAATCATAGGGGAAGCTATGATTCAATATATTGATGAAGGGCAAGCAGAATTATATGATGGTACTATAGAAACACTTGTTAAGTTAAATGAATTAGGTTATAAATTAATATTTCTTAGCAATTGTAAGGTTAGTTATATGAAAAAACACATAGAAATTTTTAGATTAGATAAGTATTTTATAGATTTTTATTGTAGCGAGGATTTTGACTTTAACCCTAAACATGAAATTTTTAAGGTTATTAAAGAAAAGCATCAAGGGGATTTTATTATTGTTGGTGATAGGTTTGTTGATATTGAAATAGCTAAAAAGTATAATTTATATTCTATTGGATGTGCTTATGGATATGGAAATGATAAAGAACTTAAAGAAGCTGATTATATTATAGATAGTATTAATGAAATTCTTAATATAAGGGAGATATAGCTTGAATAGCTATATCTCTTTTTCAATATATAATAATATAGTTAGAGAAATATTAC
>URRU01000120.1 GCA_900550335.1 uncultured Clostridium sp.
TCAGAAGATCCTTCAGAATTTTTATCTACAATACAGATAGGTATAACTTTTGCAAACTTTATAGCCAGTGCATTTGCTGCAGATGGACTTTCTGGATACTTGGCAGATTTCATATACAATACTTTAAATGTAAAAGTGTTGTCTTATGAAATGATGAGCACAGCTTCATTGATTTTAATAACAATAATATTATCATACTTTACACTTGTTTTAGGTGAGCTAGTCCCTAAAAGGATAGCCATGCAGAAACCTATGGAAGTAGCTAGATTTGCGTGTATACCAGTTTCTGCAATCTCTACTGTTGTAAAACCTGCTGTAAAATTCTTATCTCTATCTACAAATATAGTTTTAAAAGGGTTAAGAGTAGATACAAATGAAGAAGAGGACTCAATTACAGAGGAAGAAATAAGAATGATGCTTGAAATAGGTAATACAGGCGGAACAATAAATTCAGACGAAAAAGAGTGGATAGACAATGTATTTGATTTTTCTGATTCTAGTGTAAGAGAGATAATGACTCATAAATCAGAAGTTGTTGGGATTTATGAAAATGATAGCTTAACTGATATAGAAGAGAAAATCCACGAAACAGGCTATTCAAGATATCCTGTCTATGGAGAAAATGACAACGATATAAAAGGAATACTATATGCTAAAGATTTCTTTGCGGAGGTGTATAGTTGTTTTGCAAAAGAAGAATATGAGTCGGATACTTTAGAAAATAAAGGTATGTCAATAAATAAAGATGTGGTAATAAATAAAAATGATTTAAATATAATGGATAATCTAAGAAAACCGTATTTTATACCAGATAGTATGAGCTCTTTCTTATTATTTAAAAATATGCAAAAAAATAACACACATATAGCAATAGTTATAAATGAGTATGGGGAAAATATAGGTCTTATAACTATGGAGGACCTTCTTGAAGAGATAGTAGGAAATATATACGACGAATATGATGAATGTGATGACGAGGATGTTAAGATTTCTGAGAAGACTTGGAAGATAAAGGGAAGTACGAGTTTAGATGATTTATCGGATAAATTTGATATAGATTTTCCTGATGATTTAGATTATGATACTATTTCTGGATTGATTTTAGAAAAGATACAGAGAATACCTAATGATGGAGAACAGTTTGAAATAGAGGCATTTGGTATGAAAATAAAAGTTGAAAAAGTAGAATCTAGAAAAATTGAAGAAGTGATAATAACTATTGTTAAGTAATATAGAAATAATATAAAATAAACACAATGATTACTAAACAATAGAAATATTATTTAGAAAGATTAAATAAGATAATAAAAAAGGTTGTTGCAAATTGCAACAACCTTTTTATGTATTAAATTGTAATAAAATTTTTGTTTAAGTTATTCCGTAAGGCTAGTATTAGTCTACTATAACTAATTAGTTTCCAACAACAACTAATTCTTTGTTGTATGCATTTAAGTTTTCGTAACCGTCTTCAGTTACTAATATAAGGTCTTCTATTCTAACTCCGAATTCTCCTGGTAGATATATACCTGGTTCTACTGAGAATATCATACCTGGTTTTAATTCTTCAGTATTTACAGAAGAAACGTCTCCCATATCGTGGCATTCTAGACCTATAGAATGTCCAGTTCTGTGAGTGAAGTATTCTCCGTAACCTTTTTCAGTTATGTAGTCTCTTGCAGCAGCATCTACGTCACAGAATCTAACACCTGGTTTAACTATGCTTATTGCTCTCTTATTAGCTTCAAGAACTATATCAAATATTTCTTTTCCTTTTTCAGGAACTGATTTATAGAATACTGTTCTTGTCATATCTGAGCAGTAGTGGTCTTTTATACAACCAAGGTCAAGTATTATAGCGTCTCCTTCTTTAACGTATCTGTCTCCTGGTTCACCGTGTGGGTTAGCACCATTAGCAGCGAATCCTATTATTGGATCGAATGATAATCCATCAGCTCCAAGATCTTCGTATATTCCTTTAAGAACTGTAACTAACTGTTTTTCAGTTAAATCACCTTTTATTTCTTTCTGAAGTCTTTCAACAGCTTTATCATTTATCTGAGAAGCTTTTCTCATTAATTCTCTTTCTTCTTCATCTTTGAACATTCTTAATCTGTCTATTATGTAAGAACCGTTAACGAATTTGCTTCCAGCTCCGTGTTCCATTAATCCTAATAAGAATCTTGCTGGCCAGTTTTTGTCTATACCCATAACAGCGTTGTGGTCAACTCTGTCAGCAACAACTTTTACAGAATCGTCAGTATCTTTGAAGATAACTTTTTCAACTCCTAGGTCTTCTTCTATTGGGAATAATTCATTTACGAATAATTTGTGATTACCATCTACATTTAGGTAAAGAGCGAATAATCTTTCTCCTGTGTGTAACATTAATCCTGTTAAGTAGAATACTGAGTAAGGATCACTTACTATCATCTGCTGTATTCCGTCTTTTTTCATCTGTTCTAAAACGGCATTTAATCTCTGAGTTTTCATTGCAAAACTACCTCCTGGCTATTTATAAAATTTTATTACCATCTTTAATTTTAGCACAATAATAAAAAAAGTGAATAGATTTTGACAAAAAAATATTAATAAAATGAAAAATTATTTTTATTTGATTTTTAGCTGTGCAACGATTTCTTCAGTTGGTGTAACGTATGCTGTATTATTTGTTTCATATATAACCATTCCTGGCTTTGCACCGCCTGGTTTTTTAACATTTTTTCTCTTTGTATAATCTACTGGCACTTTTGCAGACATTCTTGCCTTACTGTAATAAGCGGCTAAAACTGCAGCTTCAAACAGTGTCTGGTCAGAAGGCTCGTGTCCTGCACATTTAACAATAACGTGAGAACCCGGTATATCTTTAGTATGCATCCAAATATCGTCGTTATCGGCAAGTCTTAGAGTAAGGTAGTCATTCTGTCTGTTGTTTTTACCAACTAAAATCTGATACCCTTCAGACGATTTAAATTCTAGTGGAGCAGTAGAAGGCTGTATCTCTTTTTTACCGATTTTTTTCTGAGATTTTACATATCCTGTCTTAACAAGCTCTTCTCTTATGTCTTTAAGCTCTTTAAGATTTTCACAGTTTTCTATACCAAGTATAGTATTTTCAAGGTATTCAATCTCTTCCTTAGTCATAGCCATCTGATTTGTAATCTCTATTTTTGCGTTTTTAAGCTTATTGTATTTTTTAAAGTATTTCTGAGCATTTTCAGAAGGTGTAAGATTCTTTTTAAGAGCTATTGTAACAGTTTTATACTCTGGATCGTAGAAGTTTTGAACATCTACACTTTCCATACCCTTTTCAATCATATAGATGTAAGAAGTAATAAGCTCTCCTTTAACCTTGTAAATCTCAGCATTTTCAGACTCTTCAAGTTCCTTTTGCTGTTTTTCTAGCTTGTGGATAAGTCTCTCAAGTTTTATAGAGATATTTTTCTTCATAACAGAAGCTCTCTGATTTATTCTATCTTTTATATCTTTAGTTTTATAATAATCTTCTATAGCTGAAGATATACTATCCTTGTGAATTGTAGTAAATTCGTGGTACATATCCATATTAATACATCCAAAATCTACTATTTTATCGATTTTTTCGTTAAGAATAATACAAGGTGAATAATTTCCTTCTTTTATATCTTTAAATAAATTTTCAAATGCATTGAATAGATTTTTTAAATCTGAATCTGAAAGTGAAGAAGTAGATTCGCTTTTTTCTATTCCAGCCCTAAAACATATTTCTCTAGCTATTGAAGGACTTATTCCTAAAAATTCTGAGTAAATTGATTTGAAGCAAGGTCCTTCAAAAGATTTAATTCTACTAGAAAAATCATCAAGAGAAATACTATCAAGTGGATTCAACTTATCCTGAGCTGGTGGAAGATTGTAATCCTGACCCGGAAGTATCTGTCTAACTCTACTCACACTAACAGGAATTCTCTTAGCTGCATCTACTATCCTATTTTCATTTCTCTGAACAAGTATAATATTACTGTGTCTTCCCATTATCTCAATATAAATATCCTTAATAGTCTTTTCCTTTAATTCATCAAAAGATTCGACACTTATCTTTAAAATTCTCTCAAATCCAACCTGTTCAATATTTGTAATAACACCACCTTGAACATACTTTCTAAGAAGCATACAGAAAACAGGTGCTTTCTTAGGATTGTTCTTCTTATAATCCTCAGCCAAATAAACTCTTGGATTTGATGCACTTGCACTAAGCACAAGTTTGTAGTTTGTTTTATGATTTCTTATCTGAAGAAGGATCTCGTCCTCTTCTGGTTGATATATCTTATCGATTTTTGCTCCATTAAGCAGAGAATTTAACTCATCTGCGATTGAATGGATAACTAATCCGTCTAATGCCATAATTGTTTCTCCTCTCAAAATATCTATCATTTAATTATATCATACATAGCTTTTAATGAATCTAGGGAGTTTTAATAAATAAAAAAGAATATAGATAAAAAATAAAAAATGTTAATAGCTGTTAAACTAATTACCTATCATATTCAAACCTTAAATTAGTTTAGAATATATAAAAGATAAGTCGCTCTTTTTATGAGTATCGTATTTTTTCATAACGAGCAAAGGGATAGAAAATAAATTTTAGAGATGTCATCACTTTTGTGTATAATAAAAAACTTCCCAAAACACAAAAGCTTATACAAAATGTGATGCCTCTAAAAATTATTTCTATCCCTTGCTTTTTCAATAAAAAAAGATGTCACTCAAAAGAGCGACATCTTTGATATTCTAATTAATTAAGGTCTTAATCCCATTCCACCTTCAAGAGTTATTGTTTCACCACTCATGTATTTGAAGTCTGGTGAAGCTAACTGTACACATACACGTCCGATTTCTTTTTCAGCATCTCCGTAGTGTCCAGCAGGTGGCATTTTAACATTTTCTTTGAATGCCTGTGGATAAGCTTTTTCAAAGTTTTCAAGCTGTGCAGTCCAAGCAAGTGGGCAGATTATGTTTACATTTATTCCAAACTGTCCCCATTCATTAGCTGCAACTCTACTTAATCCACGAACACCTTCTTTAGCAGCTGCATAAGCACACTGTCCAAAGTTTCCGAATAAACCAGCTCCTGATGCGAAGTTTATTACGCTTCCTTTAGTTTCTTTTAAGTATGGTAAACAAGCCTGCATGTAGTAGAATGTTGCGTATAATCCTGAATAAACTGCTAGGTCAAACTGTTCAGTTGTATGATCTTCTAAAGTAACACCTGAAGCAGAAGCTTGAGCATTATTTACTAATACGTCTATTCTTCCAAAAGCATCTATTGTCTGTTTTATAACTTCATCAACAACAGCTTTGTTATCGCCTCCTGCACTTACATCGGCTCTAACTGGAAGAACTTTTACTCCATACAGTCTTTCTATTTCTTCTTTAGCGTCTTCTAATTTTTTAACGTTACGTCCTGTTATTACTATATTTGCTCCTTCTTTAGCAAATGCTGTAACTATTCCATATCCTATAGACCCGCATCTTCCGTCGCTTAATACAGATCTACCTCCACCAGTAACGATTACTGTTTTTCCATTTAAAAATCCCATAATAGTGTTCCCCTTTCACATAAACTATAAAAAAGTCTTTAACCTATATATAAAATAATTTTTTTATATTATGGCT
>URRU01000121.1 GCA_900550335.1 uncultured Clostridium sp.
AAAATTAAAAAGCTATAATAAAAAAGATGTTGCCCCAAAAAGGAAACATCTTTTTTATTTATATAACTCAGTTAAATATTCCTTAGCTAAACTAAGAGCATGATATTTATTTTTATATGCTTATCTTTTGATTAATATCTCTATACCTATTCTTAGGAATTTAAACTGTCCTGATATTTTCTATCTGCAGTTCTAAGTGTTGGAATTACAAATGTAGATGCTGCTACAAATAAAATACTCACTCCACAAAGGATAAACCATTTTTCTACACCGATTTTTTCTGCAAAAATCCCAGAGAAAAATAATCCAACAGGCATAGCTAAAGAAATAGTACTCCAAAGAAGAGAGAAGCATCTTCCTAAATATTCTGGGGCAATCTGTTCTTGGAATAATACATTTCTAAGTCCATAAAATGGAGCAGAGAATCCCATAATTGTGCAGAAAACTACAAACATAGGGAAAAATCCTCTAGGAAGTAGTCCTGAGAGAGCCATACAAAAGCCCATGACAAATATTGAAATTCCAATCGTTGTCATACGATTTTTAAATCCTTTCCAATGACTTAGAGCAAATCCTCCTAAAAGCATACCTACAGCAAAGGCGACCTCTGTTATTGAAGAGTGAACAGGAGTTCCACCAAAATAAGAAATACTCATAAGAGGGAAAAGTGCACTTATAGGCATGTAGAAGAACATATAAATTGTTCCAACCCACACCATTCCAAATAAACCTTTATTTTCTCTAAGAGCTCTATAACCATCCAATGTATCTTGAAGGTAGTTTGCTTTTTCTGAGCTTTTATCCTTTTTAGGATCTGGTATATGGATAAGTGCTACAGAAATACTTGCAACAACAGCTCCAAAAACATCCAACATTATTATGGCTTCAAGTGGCCAAGCAGCATATAAGACTCCAGCAATAGCTGGACTTAAAATATACCCTATTGCCTGCATAGACTGATTATATCCAGTACATTTTGTAAGTGCTTCCTCAGGAACAATCATAGGAGTTATCGCACCAGAAGCTGGTGTGTGGAATGCTGTTCCGATACTTCTTATAAGAAGAACTAGCATAATCATCCAAACAGGAAGCTCTCGATATGTTGCAATAAAAGCTAAGATAGCTGCAGCCCCTGCAATTACCAAATCAGATGTAATCATAATTTTTTTTCTACTGTGTCGGTCTATTAAAGTTCCTATAAAAGGGCCTAAAACAGCCTGTGGTAAAAATCCCATCATCGTAGCCATTGATAAGACCATAGATGAGCCAGTTTTTAGTGTAAGATAAAAAACAATGGCCATCTGTAAAGCACCACTGGTTACTTGAGAAAAAGTTTGACCTATTAAAATAGTAAAATAATTTCTCTTCCAATGTCTTTTGGTTGACATTTCACTTGTTGACATAAAAAATCCTCCTACTTAGTTAAAATACTAAGTTTCCTCAAATTTAATCATTATTATAAAAATATCATGATAAAATAATGAAGTAAATATAAAATTAAAATTTTGAAAGAGAAGGGTTAGAGGATTTAAAAAGCTTGATATTTAACCTTAAAATTATCTATAAAATCGTCATATTCTTTCTGATTTTTTATAATTATAACTTTATCTCGATAATTTTCTAATGCGTATTTATAATTATTAGTCTGAGATTTTTTTCTAGAATCCCATAAAATCCACTTTATAAATTCAAAATCAACTTTCTCTACACAGTTATCTGCCATAGACTCTCTGGTTTTTCCTCTATTTTCAAATAATCTTTTAAATGCTCTAAACAAGCAGTTAAACCTATTAAAATTCATAAAAACAATTAAATCAGATTTTTCTAATCTTTCTCTGAAGGACATATGAGAATAATTTCCGTCGATTACCCAGCTATCGTTATTTTCTAGAAAATCAGAGACAATCTTACACTCAGATTCTTTATCATTTTCAACCCAATTTGGCAACCAATGAACAGAATCTAGATATAGTACTGGAATATTTAAAATATCTGAAATCATCTTTGAAATTGTAGACTTTCCTGAGCCACTAAACCCTATAACCATAATTTTAGAAAACTTATTTGATTTCATAAGAATATCTCCTATTAAAAAACCTGAACTTGACTTTAAAAAAGCATATTTTTAAAGTGTTTTTTATGATTTAATTATATCTCTAAACAAATAAAATTTAAATGGATAAAATATATTTAGAACTTTCTTAAGAAATATTAAAAAATATACTTCAAAGAGGAGATTTTTTTGCCATATATTATATAATATATTTATCCGAATAAAACAGAAAGGTGGGATAAATATGAAAACGACAGAAGAAATTTTTAAATATATAGTAGAAGAAATACATTCTACAATTATAGCTACAGTTGATGAAAATAACCGACCTGTTACATGTGCAATAGATATAATGGATTATGATGAGGGAGGAATATATTTTCTAACATCTAAAGGAAAAAGTTTTTACAAAAGATTAAAAAATAACGTTAATATATCTCTAAGTGCGATGAATGGAAATTCAACATTAGAGACAGTTTCGATAAATATAAGAGGTTCAGTTAAAGAGATTGGGCCAGAGAAAATAGGATACTTATTCTCAAAAAATGAATATATGAAAAAAATATATCCAACAGAAAAATCAAAAATGAATCTTACAGTTTTTAAAATTAATAAAGGTGTAGGAGAGTGCTTCGATTTAAGAAGCAGACCTATAAAAAGACATGAGTTTTCTTTTGGGGGAGAAGTAAAAGAGAAAAAGGGATATTTTGTAACAGATAAGTGTATAAACTGTGGAAGATGTATAGAAGTCTGTCCACAAAATTGTATAGTTGAGGATAAAAAGAACTGGAATCAGGTCAAAATTAATCACTTAAACTGTTTGAGTTGTGGAAATTGTGTGGAAGTCTGTCCAGTTGAAGCTATATTAAAACGGATTTAGAGAAAATGTATTATAAAAATACATTGAATTTAGTGAAATTTAGAAAAGAATATATTTAAGCTACAAAATAATTTTGGAGTGGATTATGAAAAATAAAAAAATAAAAATAATATCTATATTTACAGTAGTTATTTCTCTGATAGCTAGTTTTTTGCTTGGGTATAATATAAAAGCTAAAGATAGAAAAAATTTGGATATTGATAATAAGAAGGAAAGTATTGAAATAACGACATCTAAAGAAAATTACAGTGGTAAAAAGCCTAAGTATATATTCTTATTCATAGGCGATGGTATGAGCTATTCTCAGTTGCAGTTGGCAGATTATTACCTAAAAGAGACAGAAAATAATGGGTTAAATATTTTAAGGCTTAGTACAAATGGAACTATGCAAAACCCAGATAAAACATCGTTAATTCCAGATTCAGCATCAACAGCAACTGCTATGGCTACAGGTAAAAAAACTAAAAGTGGAAATATAAATGTAAGCGAGGATGGATCAAAAAAATACGAAACAATTACGCAGAAGTTAAAAAAAGATGGGTATAAGATTGGAATTGCTACAACTGTGAATATAAATCACGCTACACCTGCTGGATTTTCTGCACATCGGGAATCTAGAAAAGGGTACTATGAAATAGGTAAAGAGATGTTAAACACAGGATTTGACTATTTTGCAGGTGGAGATTTTAAAGATAAAAAAGGAGAAAATGGAGATAAAAAAAGTCTTGAAAAAATAGCCGAGGAAAAAGGATATACTGTAGCTGATAGAGAGGAAGAATTTAATAAATTGGGAAATAATTTTGATGTTGAAAAATTGCAAAATTCCTCAAAAGATGAGAAGTATTTGGTAATATCTGAGGATAGGGAAAAAACAGATGCTATGAAGTACAGTATAGACAAAAGATACGAATTAGAAAATGGAGCAGAAGAATCGGCATCTCTTTCAGATTATGTAAAAAAGGGAATAGATATTTTATATGATAATAATGAAAAAGATAAAAAAGATAAAAAAGATAAAAAAGATAAAAAAGATAAAAAAGATAAAAAAGATAAAGGATTCTTAATGGTGGTTGAAGGTGGAAAAATAGACTGGGCATGTCATAAAAATGATGCAGCATCAGCACTTCATGAAATGATTGATTTAGACAATGCGGTTGATGAGGCACTTAAATTCTACAATAATCATAAAGATGAGACTTTAATAATAGTAACTGGAGACCATGAAACAGGTGGTTTGGCAATAGGAAATTCAAGCTCAGAATATGACACACACCTTGAAAATCTAGGATTACAGAAGATTTCGTGTGATAGGTTCAATGAGGAGTATGTTTCTAAATATAAAAAGGAAAAAACTGATTTTAAATATGTGCTAAAAGATATAGAGTATGTATTTGGACTTGAAAAACCTTTGATATTTAAGGAAGAAAAGGCAAAAAAAGACTCAGATGATGACCATAAGCATTCAGACGAAAATAGCTTAAAACTTAGTAAGTCTGAATATGAAAGGTTAAAAAAGGCATACGAACTAACTATTGAAAAAAGCTCAAAAGATAGAACAAAGGAAGAAAGTATATTGTACGGAAGCCACGAACCTATAACTGTGGAAGCTGCGAGAATACTTGCTCAAAAGAGTGGAATAGGATTTACTTCGTTTTCACATACAGCAGCTCCAATGGCTGTATTTTCTGAAGGCGTAGGAGCGAGTGAATTTGGTGGGATGTATGATAATACTGAGTTGTATGAAAAGTTAATAGAGGTTATATACTAAAGATAAAGGGAGAACATATTAAGAATTTCTTAAAATGTCTCCCTATTTTAAATATTATATGAAAAATTTTTGTATGCTATAATTTTAGTAAATAAAGTTAAGAGGTGAAAAAAATGGATATGTTAGAAATAATGAAAAAACAACAGAAGTACTGCTCAGATTATAGAGATATGCCAAACGAATTACAGATAAAAGCAAAGAATCTTTGTTGGGAATACAATCAGAGTAGACCTGATGAGTCAGAAAAGAGAGCTGAGATTCTTCAAAAGCTTTTTGGGACTTGTAATCCACTTACATTTGTCGAGCCATCTTTTAGATGTGACTACGGATTTAATATACATACACATGGACTTACAATAATCAACTACAATTGCGTTATTTTAGATACATCTCCTGTAAATATTGGAAAGAATGCGTTTATTGCGCCTGGGGTTTGTTTAGCTTGTGCAGGTCATGCAATAGATGCTGAACAAAGAGCATATGGGATTGGTACATCTGCGCCGATAACAATTGGTGATGATGTTTGGATCGGAGCAAATTCTACTGTTTGTGGAGGAGTTACTATAGGTAATGGGACTATTATAGGTGCTGGAAGTGTGGTAACTAAGGATATTCCAAGTGGAGTGATTGCAGTGGGGAACCCTTGTAGGGTGCTTAGAGAGATTACGGAAGAAGATAAGATGGAGCCAATGAAGTTTTAAGTTATACAGTAATGATATGAATTTATGATTATGAAATAAATACAAAACTAAAAGATTAAAAAAAGAAAATAGAGTATTATATAAGCTCTATTTTCTTTTTTGTTACCAAAATTATTAATAATAAAAAGCTTGACTTAAAACTCTTTTTTTGATATAGAAACAAAAGCATGTTCGATTTATTTTTGAAAGAATATATAAATTTTAAAACTTATAATAAAAATAAAAAGCAATATTAAACT
>URRU01000122.1 GCA_900550335.1 uncultured Clostridium sp.
CGCTGCAGACGAGCAGGATCCTTTGATTAGAGCTGCTTTGATTCACTATCAATTTGAAACAATACATCCATTTTTAGATGGAAATGGACGTATTGGAAGGCTTTTGATTACTCTATTTTTGATGGAGAAAAAACTACTAACCACACCAGCTCTATATATATCATACTATTTAAAGCTAGATACAAAACAATCTACAAGTAAAGATTTTTTGTATTCTTTCTTTTGCTTTATAGGAAGTCTCGCCTCTTCTCTGCGGAACTCTCTATAATCTATAAGGTTTTCACAATATGTTTCATTTATTACTGAATTAATATCGTACACCTTTACCCTATTTTTTCCTCTACGCTCTAAAGTATTTTCGTAAAGTGCAAAGTATAAATCTCTATAATTGAAATTTTTTGGCAGTGATAATACCTCACCTGCCTTAGGAACTAAAACTTCTATCAGTGTTCTTAAATCAGGATTTCTTCTTATATTAAATACCTGGCATAAAAACTTTATATCCTCTTTTTTCATGCGTCTTATTTTTTCAAAACACATATCCTCTGTAAATGGAGCTGCATTTCTAAAATAGAATCTAAATCCATCGTATTTACCAAAAGTTTTCATCGTGTCCAAATATCCTAAGTTTATATTTTTCTGAATATGATCCCTATCTTTATTCATAGAGCCACCTAGATACTCTGATGGATAAACAACTTTTAAGTTTAAATCACTATGTTTTTTTATACTTATCGTTCCCTGTAGGTTGTCCTGAATTCTAATTGCTACAATATCTTTGTAGCCCTTTTTTTCAAGCATACCAATAGGTAGGTTATCGACAAACATCCCATCTACGTATAGCTTGTTGTCCATAACATTCATCTTAAATATAGGTAGACTTGCACTCGCTATCAAATAATCTACTAGTCTTCCCTTAGGTATATCCTCTAAAAATAAAGATTGTGGATTTAGTTTTTTATCTATATACATAGTAACCATTCCAAAATCAATACCTTTACTTCTTATCTTATCCTCATCTAGGGTTTCCTCTAGCATCTCTCTAAGTGGAGTTATATCGATACCATCATTTTCTTTAAAAGATTTTTTAATAAGTGAAAGAATTTGATTCATCCGTTTCATACTTAAATCCATATCTTTTAACTTTTCGTATGTTTCAAAGTCTACATTTATAAAATGTCTGTAATCGTACTCAAGCCAGATTTCTTCCATAATACGTATGTCATCTTGAACCATATATGCACCATTCAATGCACCTATTGAAGAACCAGTAATTCCTTGAAAATCCATGCCCATACCTTTTAGCGCTTTATAAGCACCTATTTGGTAGGCTCCTTTTGTGCCACCACCTTCAAGAACTAGACCTCTCATAATACACCTCTTCTGATGCAAAATGCATCTTATTAAATTTTCTCTTTAAAAATATCTTCCTCAACTAATAAATCTATTTTTTGTACAAGAATATCTATTTCATTTGATAATATTTGATTGAAATCCTCAATTTTTAAAGCTCCCTCTTTTTTACCAAAAGCATCAAATTCAATAAGCTTATCTATATTATCCGATATATTACGTTTTTTTTCCATAATTTTTTTCGAATAATTTTCTATTTCTTTATAGTTTTTGCCCTTAAATATTTTCATCTTCATAACTTTATTAGGATAATAGTCGTAAATTCCCCTGCTCATCTTCTTAGCATTAATTTTATAATATTTATCATAAACAGAAGAATTTAAAAGACCTACTATATACTCGTATGAAAATTTTTCCTTATATTCATCTTTAAGGTAAAAAGAGTATACATCTGCACTACTGTATAAATGATCGTAGTCTACAGCAAATTTGTTACATCTAGATTTATAAGGGTACATTATTTTCTTTCTTTCAAATAAGCCCTTTTCTCTTCCCCACTGTAGTTCATACCACTTTCTTATACATTTTAAGCACTCTCTTCTATTTTCTAACTTTTCTTTATAAGGAGATATGCAATTTTTAAAAACATACTCCTCTTCTTTATCACTTTTTATATCATTAGAATAAATTAACTTATATCTCGGTTTAGATATTGTATATTTATCTATGTCTTTATTTTTTATCCAGTTCTTTAACAGTTTTGGATTTATATTTTCTATTCTTTCATCATTCTTTTTCAAGATAAAAGCTTTATCACACCCTGTTATAATTCCCTGAAAACTCTCAGCTATTTCGTCCAATCTAAATCCATCCATTTCCTCAATCTTTAGATAAAACTCCATATCATCGTCATTTGCTATTATCCAATTAGACTGCAGTATTTCTGTAGAAATAGTTATGTCCTCAAAGAAATTTTTATCCTTTTTAACTACTTCTATCCTATCATCCATCTGTTTTCTATCTTTCATATATATGTATTTATCTGATATTTTTCTATAGATATTTGTCTTTTTAATGCCATATCCTTTTTTTCTCATCTTTATTATGCACGCAGAAACCCCTATATATGTAAATACCTCTCCACCTAAAAAATCTATAATCTCTTCTATCTCAGCATTTTCTTCTATATATTTTCTCAAAAGCTCTGCAGACATACTTTCTAAAAAATATCTCGGCGTTATTAAATGAATTACACCATCTTCTTTTAACAAATCCAACGAATTTTTATAAAAGCAAAAATACAAATCAGACTTATCTCTATATACTTCCTTATACTCACTTAAAACAAATTTTTTGTATTCTTTTGTTAAAAGCTTATGTCCAACATAAGGCGGATTTCCTATTATAACATCAAATTTTGCATGCCATTTAATTTTTAATCCGTCTTCATTAAATATGTTTAAAGAAATATCTTTTTTGCATAATCCTGCTGCTTCTAATAATAATTTCTTTGTTATTTCTATCGCATCAGAATCTATATCTGTCCCATATATACAGTTTTCTAATATATACTTAGATATATTTTCTTTTTTAAAGCATTCTTGCCCATATAACATATATAGCTCATCAGATTTTTCTATAAACATATTTTTTAACTTTTCAAAAGCATATATCAAAAAATTTCCACATCCACAAGATGAGTCCAAAATTTTAGGACATGGATTTTTTAGTAGATCCAATTTTTCAACTGTATTTTCTACTATATATTCGACAATTTCTTTTGGAGTATAATATATTCCATATCTTTTTCTTTTTTCTACATCTAAGTTGTTTTCATATAATCTGGCAGTCTTAAATTTATCCATAATATATCCCTCAAAATAAATAAATTTACTTACTTAATTACTTAATTAATTACTCAATTGATATTGATTAAAATTCATTTTTACAATAATTTATTAATTATTACTTTTTATTGCTTCTAAATATCTTTTGTAATCATTAATTTTTACCATTTTTTGCATCTAAAAATGAAAGTGTGCCCTGCATTATACCTTCAGCAAGCATATCCTGATAATTAGGATCTTTTAATTTTTTCATATCAGATACATTTGTTATAAACCCACACTCTACTAAAACAGCAGGCATAGTAGTTTCTCTAAGTATTTCAAAATTGTTCCGCAAAATTCCTCTACTCATTATTTCTACATAAGATGCTGTTGTCTGTTGGACAGAAGCCGCAAGTTCTTTTGAGCCATCAGTTGCTCCACCTCTGTACCAAGTTTCAAGACCATTTGCATCGCCAAATTTTTTCTGTGCATTTAAATGTATAGAAATAAGTGCATCTGCATTTGCCCTTTTTGCTATATCTGCCCTTTCCTCTAAACTAACATACTTATCCTCTGTCCTTGTCATTATGACATTTACATCAGATTCTCTCCCAAGTCTAGAAGCAACCTTTTTAGCTATCTGAAGTGCCACATCCTTTTCGTATACAGTCTCTGTACTATCTAAAGAACCCTTGTCATTTCCACCATGTCCAGCGTCTACTACTATATTATATTTTTTCGACCGCTCTTTTTTCTCATCATTCATATCATACTGCCCTTTTGAAGAAGTCTGGTTATTTTTAGAGTTTGAATTTTCTTCTGTATCTTTATCATTTTTATTTGAATTATTTTCTGTATTAGCTGTTTCATTAGTAGCTGTTTGTGCTTTAGAATCTTTATTTGTTAGCATCTGGATTCCTTTAAATCCTCCAAATAATATCGCCAAAACAAGAACTACAGCAATTGCTACTCTACCCTTATTAATTTTTCTTCCTTTTTTAGTTTTTTTCTTATTATTATGTTTTTTATCTACTGGACTATGTTTTTTGTCTACTGGCTTTTTATCTATATTCTTTTTATCTGCTGGTTTTTTCTTTGGTTGTCCAGGTTTAATCTGTTTTACATTAGGAGCACTCTTTGCATTTGAAGTATTCTTTATTTTAGGAGAATTTTTTCCAACTTTAGCCCCTTTTTTATTTGAATTATTTTTTTCATTTACTTTTTTTCTATCTATATATACAACGTTACTTTTTTTCTTTGGTTTATTATTTTCTCTGTTATCCATACTCTCACCTTTCTATACATAGTCCTTATTATTTTAACACTTAAGCCCCTTTTTTTCAATTAAATAGTTTACATAACATTTGTATCAGATATTAAAAAAACAGGCTCCGCAGCCTGCTTTTTTAAAATTATAAGTCTTTTGGGATTAATTTATACTTGATTCTCTCTATTTATGAGATAGGATAGTTTCTGAAGTTATTATTGGACTCATTACGTCATCTATAGATGCTGTTGATCTTACATCCATTTTAGTTTCTGATTTTACAAAGTCTCTTGAAGTTATTATTGGGTTCATTATTTCTTCTTCTGCTACTTTGTTTAGGCTGTCATTTTTAACTTCTTCTTTTACGAAGTCTCTTGAAGTTATTATTGGACTCATCATATCTTTTTCAGCTACCATATTTATGTTGTCGTTTTTAACTTCTTCTTTTACAAAGTTTCTAGAAGTTATTATTGGATTCATTTCATCAACTTCTGGTAGTTCTATTGTATCTTTAACCGCTCTATCTTCTGTTGTTCTTGAAGTTATTATTGGGCTTAAGCTTTCATCTATTTCTAGTGCACTTACGCTCTGTACTCCAAGTCCTCCTGCTACTACTACTATTGCTACTGCTGCGATTATTTTTTTAAGATTTAAGTTTTTCATGACTGTCCCTCCAATTTATGTGAATGTATTTTTTTACGATTTTGTTTGATATTTATTTATCTCTTTCTTTGATTATAGTTTAACAAAACTTTCGCAAAAAGTAAAGCCTTTTTTGACAAATTGTTACAAATTTTTTTATTTTGCATTACAATTTTGATAATTAAGCAAAACAGTCTTATTTATATTTATTTTCAGAAAAATTCACCATAAAAATTTATTTTTTTAGATATTTTTAATCATATCTTACAAATTTTCTGATAATTCCCTTAACCTAAACAACCTCGAAAACGGTTGCAAGTTGTAACTTTTCCAGTTGAATATTCTGAAATTTTAAAACAATTTAATTATTATTTAGTTATTTTTTTAACATAATTTAAATTCATTTTACTATTCTTATTATATATTTTTCTCCTACCGCACACATTTTGAATATTTTTTATCATTTACTCCTCTATTATTAACTTTTTTCATCAATTTTACCCTTTTCTATACATATATAT
>URRU01000123.1 GCA_900550335.1 uncultured Clostridium sp.
ACATTGTAATTAGAGATAATAAAAAGGTTGAAAAATGCCTTGAAATACAATCGCAGCTCCCAGATTTTATGAAAGATTATTTTATATACTTAAAAGGATCTGTTTCTGTATCAAGTAGGCTTGCGTATCTTGAGGATATTTTATTTTTCTGCCATTATCTTGTTGAAACGGCTGAACATACATCTGCAAAAATTACTCACGACATCACTTTAGAGGAATTCTCTGAGATTAAAGCTAGAGACGTAAATCTATTCCTCGGTGAATATTGTAGTAGATATTATAAAGAAATTGGCAATACGACTATGGTATTTGAGAATAATAATCGTGCGCTTGCCAGAAAAAAATCCTCTCTCTCTACTCTGTTTAAATTCCTTTATAGGAATGAGCAGCTTAAAGAGAATATAACTGATGGCTTTAACCCAATAAAGCTCCCTAAACCGCAGCCAGATGCTATAAAAAGGCTTGAGATTGATGAAGTGGCTGTTATGCTAGATGCTGTAGAAACTGGTGAGGGACTTACTGAGAAAGAAAAAGTTTATTGGAAAAAGACTAAGCTTAGAGATAAAGCAATTTTAGCACTATTTGTCACTTATGGACTTAGATTAAATGAGCTTAGAGAGCTTAATATTTCTTCTTTTAACTTCTCTCGTGGTGAGTTTACTATTTTTAGAAAAAGGGGCAAGGAAGTTTTAATGCCTATTAATAAAACTTGTGAGCATGTTGTTTTGGATTATATTAATAATGAAAGACCTCAGAGTGAGGATATTCCTGAAGAACACAGAGATGCACTTTTCTTATCCCTTCAGAAAAAAAGGATGACAGAAAGAGCTATCACTTCCCTAGTTAAAAAGTACACTTCTATATCTATGTGTACAACTAGGGATAAAGGATACAGCCCTCATAAGCTAAGAGCAACTGCGGCTACTTCTCTAATCCAAAATGGCTTTACAATATACGATGTTCAAAACTTACTTGACCACGACAATGTAACGACAACGCAGCTTTATGCAGCTCATAAAAAACACGTTAAACGAGATATAGTGAAGAACTTTGAATGGCTAGATGATGATAAAAACGATGGAATAATAGATGAAGATTTTGAAAGTTTAATTGATGAAGAAAACGATACTGACGATATTCTTGGCAAATAGATGATAACTCTGAAAAACAAAAAACGAACATTTGCTCGACGAATAAATGTTTGTATCCTACTGTTAAATATGATATTATATAGTTATAAATAATAAAATTTTTGACTTTATTAAGCAAATAATTAGCTATGTTCCATTCAATAAAAATAAGTTAAGATATTGAGTTAAATAAAGCGATTAAATAAAGAAATGAGGAATTAGTATGTATTCAAATTTAACAGACAAACAAATAGCGATACTAGAGTTCATAAAATCCGAAATTTCTAAGAAGGGTTATCCACCTGCTGTTAGAGAGATTTGTGATGCGGTAAATTTAAGATCTACATCTACTGTTCATTCTCATCTAAATAAATTAGAAAAATTAGGATATATAAGAAAAGACCCTACTAAGCCAAGAGCTATCGAGGTTCTGGATAAAGCTAGGGATGATGACGATGTTATTGGATTACACCAGGAAATGATAAATCTTCCTCTTATAGGTCAGATAACTGCTGGTGAGCCTATATTTGCTGAGCAGAATATAGAGGAATATATTCCACTACCAGCGTCTCTTGTTAGCGGAAAGGATAATTTTGTTCTTAGAGTAAAGGGAGATAGTATGGTAAATGCGGGTATATTAAATGGAGATTATGTAGTTGTAGATAAGAAAAATACAGCTGCAAATGGTCAAATGGTAGCTGCATTAGTAGAAAATGAAAAAGCTACTGTTAAAACATTCTACAAAGAAGACGGTAAAATAAGATTACAGCCAGAAAATGACTTTATGGAACCTTTCATATTTGAAGATGCTCAGGTTCAGATAATTGGTATTGTAACTGGTGTATTTAGAGTCTTAAAATAATTTACAATTTAATAATTTAATTTTCACTTATAAATTATCAAAATCTTAGACTTTAGATATATTTAATTGAATAATTGAAAATATTTAAAATGCAATAAAAAAGTACTCCGATTAAACTTGGAGTACTTTTTCTTTTAAACAAACATTCTTTATCTAAATAGTTAAATAATAATTTTTTCCCTTTTGAATTTTTGAAATTAAGTTTTATCTCTTTTGATTTTATATCTTTTTAGTTTAAGTGCTATCTTCCTTCACATCTTTTACAAAGTCTTGGTTTTCCACTATCTGAAATAGTTCCAGACAATACATTCTTGCTCTTCCGTAGCCCAGAACAATCTCTGTATTTATGGTACACCTTACCATTTTTAGTCCAAAATACTGTCTTTAAATTATCAGAACCATCTGATGAGTTAGATTCAGAATAACTAGATTCATATGAAGAATCTGATGAATACTCATCTACAGAATTGCTGCCTGGATTATAATCTCCCTTTTTAGAATTTGTAGTAATACCATTTCCACTAGATGTAAATAAAAGGTCTCCGCTTTCATCCGTTCTGTATACGTCTATCCCCCTATCTTTAAGCTTCTGCATAGTCTCTCTGTGAGGATGTCCATATTTGTTATTTCTTCCACATAAAATAACCGCATACTCTGGATTTGTCTTACTTAAAAATGTATCTGTTGTGCTACTATGAGAACCATGATGTCCTAATTTTAATAGATCTACATCTGGAACCTTATTTAAAATTTCGTATTCAACCTCTTCTTCGGCATCCCCCATAAATAGCATCTTGTCATTTCCATGAGTTAAAAGAACAACTAATGACTCATTATTAGTAGTGCTGCCTCCATTAGTATTGAAAACTTCAAAATAAGAATTCTTTAGCTTAAATTTTTTACCCTCTAAAGGTACTGAAGGATTCAAGCCTTTGTCTGAAAGTGCCATGATAAAGTCTCTATATGTCCGAGTATCTGCATCTCCATTAGAAACAAATGCATTCTCTACCTTACATTTCTTAACAACTGCATCCAGTCCACCAGCATGGTCTGCATGAGCATGAGTAGATATAAGATATTTAATATCCTTTACTCCCCGTCCATTTAAATAATTTACAACTGACCTTTCATCGTCGTTGTCCCCAGCATCGATAAGCATAGCTACTCCTCCATCATCTATTAGAATCGCATCGCTATTTCCTGTATCGATAAAGTGAATCTGTACATCACCATCAGACAATGTGTCGTTATTCGACCGAGACTTATCGCTCTGATCTTCTGCCGTATCAGATGCCGAATTTGATGCATCATTATCTGAAGATGAAATACTTGTTGATGAACTCGAATTATTAGATGAGCTTGAATCATCTTCTGTGTTATTCGATGAACATCCTGTGAATGTCATTGAAATCGATAATACCCCAGCAAGTATAATACCGATAAATTTAGATCTCAAATTCATATTGCCCTCCTTTATGTACTTTTAAATTTTCTGTGTTTTTGTTTAGATACTTGGATAATTTAATTAAGCTACCAAAAAAATTAATTATCCAGTTAAATTTATATTATTAACAGATACTCTTACTATTATACCAATAAATTCATCTTTTGTGAAATTTTATAATAATTAATTACTAATTAAGCAAAATATAGAATGTATTTATGAATTTTGTTATAAAAAATATTTTAAATCATTATAATTTAAATCATTATAATTTTTTTAACAACTAATTTATTTTTTAAGTAAAAAAAGCTGCTACAAAAGTAAAGATTTTGTAACAGCTTTTTTGTACATCCTATTTTTCCTATTTTTTAGAAGTGTTATTTTTTAGTTCCTAAAAGTTCTTTTAAGTTATCTATTACTGAAGTTTTAACTCCTCCACCAGACTGATAAACTTTTTCTGTCTTTTTGCCAGTCAATGCAGATTTCTGAGCTGAGCTTAATGAATTTTTAGCTATTACAACAGGCATATCGTTTTTAGCTGCAAAACTTCCTACTGTAAGAGCATCGACTATCACATCGTCCTTAGCAACAACTACACCATTTAACTTGCTGCTAGTGTAGAATTTTTCAATTACTTCTGCATTTGTATCTTTTCTATTCTGACCAGCAACTCTGTTTTTACTTACATCCGCTGAAACTACTTTATCAATCTGTTTTATAACAGAATTTGATATTTTCTTTTCGCCACCTATAAAGTAAGCATTTTTAACATTTTCTGATTTTATAAAGTTGTAAGTATTTGTATCCACTTTATTTACATTTGTAAGAAGTATAGGCGCTTTATCTCTACCTGCAACTGATGCTATTGAAAGGGCATCGACTTCTCCTGTACCACTACTTATGTATACTTTATTTACATCAGCTATTTTGTCTATCTGTTTAGCTATTGCAAGAGATGTTTCGTATCTAGATTTTCCACCTATACGAGTAACAGTTGCTTTTGTATTGTTCTTTATACTCTTAACAACACTTTCTGGCATTGATGTTGTTCCACCGATTACGTATACATTTGTAGGATTTAAACGTTTTAACTCACTTATTGTGCTAGAAGGAAGTTTTCCGTTATTTGATAGTAATACTGGTGCATTTTTGATGCTTGCGAATGGTGTAGCTGATAGTCCATCGACTATGTTCTTTTCGTTTCCGTTTACGATTACTACATTTTTCGATCCAGATGTCCATCCAGTTTTACTTATTTTTGTTGATGTTTCGTATCTATCTGATCCTGACATACTGAATAACTGTACGTTGTGTTCTGTTGGTTTTTCTTCTTCAGGTTTTTCAGGTTTTGAAGTTCCTCCGCCAGTAGAGCCACCTGTATTGTCGTTGTCTCCTGGTTTTTCTGGTTCTTCAGGTTTTACTGGTGGTTTTTCTTCAGGTTTTTCTGTTTCTCCTTCAGAACCTCCACCTGATTCTCCTCCGCCAGCGCCACCGCCTTCTGGGTCTGGATTTGGTTTTTCAGGTTTATTTTCATTCTCAGAAGTTCCACCACCAGGCTTCTTATCCTCTGAATGAGAAGGAAAAGTAGGTATATTCTGTGAACCACCTGAATTTTCTGTTACATCTTTTGTTATTATTATTTCTTTATCGCTATCATCATCAATTGAAGATGTTTTTAACATACTATCATCAGCTGACGATATTGAATTGAATTCTACTTTTGTTATATTATATTTAGAACCTTCTTTAGCATTTTTTATGTATATTTTACCTATATCAAATGTTCTTACACTATTAGATTTATTAGTATTTTTCTTTATTAAACTACTATCCGAAGTAACAGCTATAATTATTCTAGTTGTATCTCCGTTCTTTTTCACTGCTGATTTTACTATAGTCTTTTCATCTTCATGAGCTATTTTGAAGCAACTATCTTCTAATTCTACAGAACCATATATATCTAAAGTTAAAGTATATCCTGTCATTTCACTTGGATTTATTAACTTTAAATCAAAAGCTTCTCCATTATCTAATTTTTTTATTAAAATACTAGTCAAATCAGAATCATTTTTTTCTGTTATTTTTTCATTATTAGCCATAACAGCTACACCACTAGACACAATGGCTGTTGAAAGGACTACCGCACCTATTAATTTATTAGAAT
>URRU01000124.1 GCA_900550335.1 uncultured Clostridium sp.
ATTATTCTTATACAGCTTTTTTTGAAGGAGGCAAAATGAAATTTTCAGAGTATAAATATGAAAGACCTGATTTTGAAAAAATTAATACAAAAATAGTATCGTTAGTAAACAATATGGCAGAATGTAAAAGCTTTGAAGCATTCGATAATAATATAGTAGAAATAAATAAAATAAGAAATCATGTAGAAAGTATGAAAACATTAGCTTCAATAAATTATAGTATAAACACACATGATGAAAGCATATCTATAGAAAATAAGTACTGGGATGAATATGGTCCAGAGTATAAAAAAATAGATAAAATATTCTATGAAGCTATTGTAAATTCAGACTTTAAAGAGGAAATAGAAAATAAATATGGAAGACATTTTTATAAACTTGTTGAATTTAGTTTAAAGGAATTTTCAGAAGAAATAGTTGAAGATTTAAAAATAGAAAATAAACTTTGCTCAGAATATACAAAATTGCTAGCATCTGCAAAAATATTATATGATGGAAAATACAATAATTTATCACAGATGAATAAGTATATGTTATCGGATAATAGAGAAGAAAGAAAAAAAGCTTCTGAACGGTTCTATAATTATTTTGAATCAATTGAAGACAAATTTAATTCTGTTTTTGAAGAATTAGTAAAAGTTAGAAATAGAATAGCTAAAAAATTAGGGTATGATGATTTTGTAGAATTAGGATATTTAAGAATGAAAAGAACAGAATACACTGAAAAAGATGTGGATAAGTTTAGAAAAGAAGTTAGAGAAAAATGGATTCCTCTTGTAGATGAGTTTAATAAACAAAAGAAAGAAAGACTAAACATTGATGAGTTGAAATATTATGACGATGATGTTGAGTATCCTGGATGGAATATGGAGCCTGTAACAGATTACGATGAAACACTAGAAGCAGCATCAAAAATGTATCATGAATTATCTAAAGAAACCGGCGAATTTTTTGACTTCATGATAGAAAATGGGTTTATGGACTTAGAAACAAAAGAATCTAAGGGATTTGGTGGATATTGTACATATATTCCAGAAATAAAAGCACCGTTTATTTTCTCTAATTTTAATAAGACTTTTGATGATGTGGATACATTGACTCATGAAGCTGGACATGCATTCCAGTTATATATGTCGAGAAATATAGATATGCCTGAAATAAATTTCCCAACTCTTGATTGTTGTGAGATACACTCTATGACTATGGAACTTTTAACTTGGCCTTGGATGAAGTTATTCTTTAAAGATTATGAGGAAAAATTTAAAAGAACTCATATGGCAACGATTGTTAGATTGATTCCGTACTGCATGATTGTAGATGAATTTCAGCATATTATTTATAAAAATCCAAAGCTTACTCCAGAAGAGAGAAGTTCAGAATGGAGAAGGTTAGAAAAAATATATACACCTTGGAAAAACTATGACGGAAATAAGTTTTTAGAAAAGGGATGTTGGTGGTTTAAACAGGGACATATATTTAAAAATCCGTTTTATTATATAGATTATGCACTTGCGGAGGTATGTGCTCTACAGATTTGGAGCAATATGGAAGAAAATTATGATGAAGTTTTAGAAAATTATATGGAAATTTGTAGGGATGCAGGTAAAAGATCTTTTGTTGAAACTGTAAATGCAGGAAATTTAAAATCTCCATTTGAAGAAGGGTGTTTAGATAACATTATAGGAAAAATCTATAATTGGAGTGTTGGTAAGATAGACAGAAAGTAATTTATGCAACTTCATATAGTGCAGTTTAAATATTTACAATAGTTAAAGAATATTATGTTAAATATAATATAAATTTTAATATATATATAGAAAATAAAATAAAACAGATGAAAAAGCCAAAAAAATAAAAAAATATAACTAACAACCTTAAGAAAAATTCAAAGATGTAAGTGGTTAAAATCAAGTATATAACTAACTTTTATAAGTTATTAGAAAATAATGTGAAAAATATTTGAAAAAATAATAGAAAAAAATTAAAAAAAAGGCTTGATATTTGTATCGAAAATTTATATACTTAACTTAACAAATATAGAAACAAGCAAAAAAATATTTCTGGATGAAGCGTATAGGAGACTTCCTTAAATGGGGACCGAAGGTACAAACATCTACTATTTCCCAATAGTAAATGTGAATTTCTCAGGTGAATATACTATATAGCGGACAGATCTCTGAAAAAAAATTTTGACAGAGAAGACAAATTGGGAGATTTGTTTTCTCTGTTTTTTTGTTTAAAGTTTCTAGGATGAAAGAGAGTGTAATGATGTTTATAGTAACAAATAATTCTAAAATAAAGGATAGTTTTCCTGAAATGGATGTAAGACTTATTGATACATCTTACATAGGTGTTCTTGAAGAATGCAGAAAACATATTCACAAAGGATGTAGATTACTTTCACATCCGCTTTATGGAAGTGTTAAACCTAATGAAACTCCTTACAGAACAGTTATAATGGCTGATGGAGCTGGATTAGATTTTCAGTCAGTGGAACTAATAGAAGATGCTATAAATACAGCTTCTAAATTCCAAAATGATAAAGTAACTCCAAATTGGATAGAGAGTGTTATGGATGATTTTAGAGTTATAGACTTAGATATAATGACTAACACAATCTCGAGAATCCAGTATGAGTATTAAAAGAATAGTATTAGACGGTTAATTGGAAAACATTTACAGACATACCTGTATAACGGGAAAACATTTTTTAAGAAGTTGTACTAGTAATTACTATTCAAAATAATAATATTGTTTTAAATTTTGAATTTTAAATTAATAAAAGATTTATATTTCAATCAGGAGGATGACGAAATGGAAAATTTATATGACATAGTCATAATCGGTGGAGGACCAGCTGGACTAGCTGCAGGAATATACGGAGCTAGAGCTAAAATGAAAACTCTAATATTAGAAAAAACTAAAAATGGTGGACAGATAGTTATAACTCATGAAGTTGCAAACTATCCTGGATCTGTTGAAAATGCAAGTGGTCCATCTTTAACAGCTAGAATGGTTCAGCAGTGTGATGAATTCGGTGCTGAAATAAAAAGAGATGGTATAGTTGAAGTTCAGCTTGAAGGAGATATAAAAGTATTAAAAGGTGAAAGTGGTACAGAATATAGAGCTAAAGCTGTTATAGTTGCAGCTGGTGCAAGCCCAAGAAAAATAGGATGCCCAGGAGAAGCGGAATTCACTGGTAAAGGTGTTTCTTACTGTGCAACTTGTGATGCTGACTTCTTTGAAGACTTCGAAGTATTCGTAGTTGGTGGAGGAGACAGTGCTTTAGAAGAAGCTATGTACTTAACTAAATTCGCTAGAAAAGTTACTATAGTTCATAGAAGACAGGGATTCAGATGTGCTAAGAGTATAGAAGAAAAAGCAAGAAAGAACCCTAAAATAGAATTCTTACTAGATACAGTAGTTGAAGAAATAAAAGGTGACGGAATACTAGAATCTGTAGTATTCAAAAATACAGTTACTGGAGAAACTCATGAATATTTCGCTGATGAAGAAGACGGAACAATGGGTGTATTCGTATTCATAGGTGTTATAGCTCAGACTGATTTATACAAAGGTATATTAGATATGGACGAACAGAACTACTTATTAACTGACGACCACATGAGAACTAACATACCAGGTGTATTCGCAGCTGGTGACTGCAGACAGAAACCTTTAAGACAGGTTGTAACTGCAACAGCTGATGGTGCAATAGCAGCAACTCAGGCTGAAAAATACATAGAAGAACACTTTGCTGAATAATAAGTAAAGATTAAATTTAAAAATTAAAATAATAAAAAAGCATATACTCTGGAAGCCTTTTGGCTTCCAGGTAAAATAAATAAAAAATTGGAGGAACAAAAAATGATGTTAGCATTAGACAAAGACACATTTGCAACAGAAGTATTAGAAGCAGAAGGATATGTATTCGTAGATTACTGGAGTCAGGGATGTGAACCATGTAAAGCTTTAATGCCAGAAGTACATGAATTAGCTGAAAAATATGCTGCAGGAATGAAATTCTGTGAAATGGATATAACAAAAGCAAGAAGACTTGCTATAAAACAGAAAGTTTTAGGACTTCCAACATTAGCTGTTTACAAAGACGGAGAAAAAATAGACGAAGTTACTAAAGATGATGCTACAATAGCTAACATAGAAGCTATGATCAAAAAATACGTTTAAGAGCCTATTATTAGCTTTTAATTAATTTATTTTAAAAGGTTAATTTTATACAAAATTTTATGGGAGGTGCGTTATGCGTCTTGAATTAGGAAAAATCTTTATAAAAGATGTTCAGTTTGGTGAAAAAACTGAAGTTAAAGATGGTGTTTTATTCGTAAACAAAGAAGAGATGCTACAGGAAATAGGTGGAGATGAACATATCAAATCAATAGATATAGAATTAGCTCACCCAGGTGAAAGCATAAGAATAACACCAGTTAAAGATGTTATCGAACCAAGAGTTAAGGTAGAAGGTAACGGAGGAGTATTCCCAGGTATCATATCTAAAGTTGATACAGTTGGTGAAGGTAGAACTCACGCATTAAAAGGTGTTGCTGTAGTTACAACTGGTAAAATAGTTGGTTTCCAGGAAGGTATAGTAGACATGACAGGAGAAGGAGCTAAATATACTCCATTCTCAAAATTAAACAACGTAGTTGTTATAGCTGAACCAGTAGATGGTTTAAGACAGCATGATCATGAAAAAGCTGTTAGAATGATAGGATTCAAAGCTGCTGCTTACTTAGGAAAAGTTGCTAAAGAACTTACTCCTGATGAAGTATCTGTATATGAAACTAAACCATTATTCGAACAGGCTGCAGAATATCCAGAACTTCCAAAAGTTGGATATGTTTACATGCTTCAGACTCAGGGACTATTACACGATACATACGTATACGGTGTAGATGCTAAACAGATAGTTCCAACAATACTTTACCCAACAGAAGTACTAGATACTGCTATAGTAAGTGGTAACTGTGTTTCTGCATGTGACAAAAACCCAAGTTATGTACACATGAACAATGGTGTAATAGAAGAATTATATGCTCAGCACGGAAAAGAAATAAACTTCATGGGTGTTATAATAACTAATGAAAATGTTTACTTAGCTGACAAAGAAAGATCTTCAAACTGGTCTTCAAAATTATGTAAATACCTTGGATTAGATGCTGTTATAGTATCTCAGGAAGGTTTCGGTAACCCTGATACAGACTTAATAATGAACTGTAAAAAAATAGAAATGCAGGGTGTTAAAACTGTTATAGTAACAGATGAATATGCTGGTAGAGATGGTGCTTCTCAGTCATTAGCAGATGCAGACGTTAGAGCAAATGCTGTTGTAACTGGAGGAAATGCTAACCAGGTTATAAACTTACCTAAACTTGACAAAGTTATAGGACATATAGAATATGTTGATGTAATAGCAGGTGGAGCTGCTGGAGCATTAAGACCAGACGGAACTATAGAAGTAGAAATACAGGCAATAACTGGTGCTACTAACGAAACTGGTTTCGGATACTTAACTGCAAAAGGATATTAATCAATATCTAAAATTAAAATCAACTTTACAGCAATAGACTGTAAATAAAT
>URRU01000125.1 GCA_900550335.1 uncultured Clostridium sp.
CATAAAAATCTTCAATTTTACTTGAAAATGTATTTAAAAATACAATTATCAAAGTATTTGTAATCACCGCCAATGATATGTATATTTTGTATTTATTTTTATTATAAAATTCGTTTAATCTATTGTAGAAACATACACCTATAAAAATAATCGTGGAGCTTATTATTAAGTCCATTAAACATGTAGTATAGGCATTGTATTTTAGTGACATAGATATTATCCAATAAATAGAGGACTCTATCAGAATATATAAAAAACTGTAGATAAATGAGATTATAACTATACTTCTGGTATCTAAATCATAGATAAATCTACAAATCAGAGTAAGCATAATTATAATAGCCGCTAATATTTGAAATCTTACCATTCCAAAAGGAAGACCCATAAATACAATCATTGTCGCTGTTACAATATAGGTAACTATACTTCTAAAATCTTTTCCTAATTTAAAATAATATCCTCTTTTATTCATAAGTATTAAAAAGCTGACTACAAATAACAACATATTTATAGAAGATAAAACTCTATATACGCTATACAAATTTAACATAGCTTATCCTCTATCATATCAAAAAACTTATCTTTTATTTCTTTATATTTATTTCTGCTCAATGGCACCTCTTCCTCATTAGAAAGAATAGTACTATACCTTTTTATACTTTTTATGTATTCCAAGTTTAGAAGATAGCTTTTATGACATCTAACAAATACATCGTTGTTTATTTCATTTTCAAAGTTATTCATTGTCCCTTTTGTTGTATATACTTTATCCAATGTGTGTATGATTATATCATTTCTTTGAACTTCGATATACATTATATCCTTTAAGCTTAATTTTATACTTGTATCCCCTTCTCTTATTACAATACTTCTTTTAATGAGATTTATATCACTCAAACAATTTATTAAACTAACTTTTAAATCATCATATTTAACAGGCTTCAACAAATATCTATATGCCTTTACCTCATATCCCTCTAATGCATATTCTGCAAATGAAGTAATAAAAATTATCTCTACTTTATTATCTACTTTCCTGATTTCTCTAGCAGTTTCCATCCCATCTATTCCGTCCATTTGTATATCCAATAAAATAATATCTGTATCGTTATTATAGGATTCTATTAAATTCTCTCCAGAATTATATATTTTTATTTCATATTCTATTTTTAAATCATCTAATATTTTAATCACATTTTTATTTATAAACTCTTGATCATTTATATCATTTTCACAAATTACTATATTTAACAACTCTTTCCTCCATTGCATATAATTTTTTATGATGTAATATTCAATTTAATCTTAGCTTACACATTTACTTATGTCAATTGACTAAAAAAAGAAGTGACTATCATTCATTTATATTTTAGTCACTTCTTTTTATTTACTTAATTTTTCTGTTATCATATTAAAATATTGTCGCAATCTATATTTCAGCAACTAAAAATTTTGGATGCCAACATGAATTAAATTGCTCGACAATTCTGCAAGCGCCCCACAACCGCTAAATGTGTTACATAAATGTGTGGGGCGCTGAAGCCTGGAGAGCAATTAATCGTGTTGGATGCAAAATTTATTGCTGAAAATAATTGCGACACCCTATATTTTACTATGATGCTCTTCCATTATTCATATTTATTACTCTATCTGCAATTTTCATTGTAGATTTTCTATGAGATACAATTACAATCGTCTTTTTCTCTCTTTCTTCATTTAACACCTTTAAAATAGCTCCTTCATTTAAACTATCTAAATTACTAGTAGGCTCATCTAGCAGAATAATGTCGCTATCGTGTAAAAATGCTCTAGCTATACCTATTCTCTGTCTTTCCCCACCAGAAAGCCGATGATGTCCTTCACCTATTATAGTGTCGTATCCATTTGGAAGACTTTCAATAAATTCGTGTATATTAGCCTTCTTACAAGCCTCTATCACATCTTCATCAGATACATTTAAATTGGCAAGTTTTACATTATTCTTTATACTATCTACAAATAAATATGTATCCTGAATTACATAACTTTCAGAATCTCTTAAATCACTAGTATTCCAATCTTTTATATTTGTTCCAGATATATTTATCTCCCCTGATGATGTATCAAAGAATCTCATCATAAGTTTAAGCAGTGTAGATTTTCCAGAGCCACTCTTTCCAGAAATCCCTACAATTTCTCCCTTTGCAATATTCATACTAACATTATCTAAAATAACTTCATCTAGATTTGTATTATATGCAAAGTTTACATTTTTACATTCAATTAATTTTGCATTGCTTTCATTTAATTTTCCTGCGATAGACATGCTTTCATTTCCTTCAACTTCTTCTATTAAAGGAGTTTCTTCAAGTATGTTTAATATTCTATCTCCACTCGCAAATGTATGAAGAAGATTATTTGCAAGATTGCTAAGTGCTGTAACTGGCCCAAAAGAACCAAGTAGTCCTATAGTACAAATAACTGTACCCTCATTGCTAATCATTCCTTTTGAATTTAGATATACGCAAGTTAAAAGCATTATTAAAGAAAATCCTATTATTAAACTATCACAACTTCCTCTAGATCTACCTTCACATTTCTTTAAATCATCGTTTAATTCTGCTAAGTAGTCGCTCTGTCTATCTATTTCTTCAATTCTATCTTTTCCATATCCATACTGAATTACTTCTCTAAGTCCTCTTATACTATCTAATAAATATGTGTTTATCTCACCAAACCGTCCTCTATATGTGCTTCCTGCTTTTTTCCCCATATTACTAGTTATCATTGGAAGTATTGCACCTACAGATATATAAGCCACAAGTGCAATAAGTGCAGCAATTATACTATACTGAGCAAAGAATACAACCATTATTAAACAAGTGATAAATGCTATACATACAGGTGAAATTGTATGTGCATAGAATACTTCTAAAAGCTCTATATCACTAGTTATTATAGATATTAAATTCCCTTTATCCTTACCTTCTAGTTTTGCTGGAGCCAATTTTCTAAGTGCTTTAAATACTTTATCTCTTATTATAGCAAGTAGTTTGAATGCTATATAATGGTTTGAAGCCTGTTCTCCATATCTAAGCGCTCCTCTTAAAACTGCCATAATTCCAACAGCTATAAACACAGTTTTTAAACTTATACTACTCTCTCCAATTATAGAAAGTAGCCCATATCCACCCATTATAGCTATAAATATAGCACATAAAAATCCTACTACCCCAAGCAGTATAGCCATTATCATTATGGGAAGCATAGGCTTAACAAGGCCTATAAGCTGCATAACAATCTGCATTCCACTTCTTTTTCTTTCCATTACATAGCCTCCTCTCTAGTATATAATTCTAATTCTTTCTGAGCTGTGTACATTTTTTCGTACTGCCCTTTTCTTTCCATAAGCTCTTTATGAGTTCCTCTTTCTATAATATTTCCCGAATCCATCATGTATATCTCATCACTTTCTACAACATTTGCAAGACGGTGTGTAATCTGTATAACAGTTTTTTCTCGATTTAATCTTTTGATTAAATCTACTATTATCTCTTCACTTTCTACGTCTATGTTGCTTGTAGCTTCATCGAATATGTATATCTCACTATCGTGAAGTAATGCTCTCGCTATACAAAGTCTCTGTCTCTGTCCCCCTGATAAATTGCTCGCCTGCTCAGCAATCTTAGTATCTAATCTAAAGTACTCTTTCCACATCCAGATTCCCCTACAATAGATACAAAAGAGTTTTTAGGTATTTCAAATGATATTCCCTTTATAACATTTTTACCTTCTTCATATCCAAATTCTATATTTTCTCCGGATATATACGCTTTATCCTCTACCTTTTTGTCCATAGAAGATTCTTCTTTTAAATTAGAATCTTCTCTTTCATTTGTAGAATTTATTTTTTCTACAATAGAATCTTCTTCCATATCTATAAGTCTAAACATTTTTTCGCTTGCAGCCATACCATTCATAGCTATGTGGAAGAATGATCCAAGTAATCTAAGCGGTATAAAGAACTCAGCAGATAAAAGTATTATCGCAAGTGCCTGAGAAAACTCTATATTTCCCTGTACAAACTCTAAACTTGCAAATATAACCCCTAATGCACTTCCTACGTATGCAATTAAGTCCATTAATGTAACTGAGTTTAGCTGCATTGTAAGAACTTTCATTGTTATTCTTCTAAAGTTTTCTGCATCTACATTCATTTCCTCGTTTTTGAATTCGTCGCTCTTGTATACCTTAAGTGTTGTAAGTCCCTGCATATTATCTAAGAAATGGTCTCCAAGCTGAACATAGCTTCCCCAGTATTTTGCAAGTAACTTCTTGGCAAACTTCTGTATCCGTATTATTGAAATAGGTATAAGTGGTACACATATAAATAGTACAAATGCTGTCTTTAAGCTCATAAATGACACTAGAACAAATAATGTCATAGGAGCTAATAAACTATAAAATAACTGTGGTAAATACTTACTAAAGTATATTTCTAGCTGCTCAACACCCTCTGCAGATACCTGCAGTATCTCTGAAGTTGAGAACTTTTCCTGATATTTATCTCCTATTTTTAATAATTTTTCGTAAATCATGTGTCTTAACTTCTTCTTTACAACCTTGCTCGATTCCCCTGAATATACTGATTCTTTATACATAACAACATGTCTTATTGCCATAACTACAATAAATATAATAGCTGTTTTTATTATTTCCCCTGTATCTACTCCACCATTTATAGCTTTTTGAAGTAATCCTGTCAGTGTAAATACCATCACTATGTTACATATTAATGCTATCCACTGTAAAAATACCTGTTGTTTTATGTATTTTTTAGTATCCCCCATTTCATTTATAAGTCTTTTATTTATCATCATAGTCTTAAATCTCCTATCAATCTAACTTTTTAGGCTTTAAATTTTATTATGCCCTAACTGTTTTAACCTTAAATATAAAGTAGTAATATTTAAAAGCTATAAGAGCAAGTATAGTCATTCTTCCGTATATATTGCTCATTGAGAAAAACGCTCCTAAAAGTAATATAGATGCAAAAGCTAATATATAGACTTTTGTGTTCATCTTCATTTCTCTGTTATTTACAAAATCTTCAAGGTGATTTTTATAAAGTTTTGTTTTCTTAAACCAAGCATCTAATTTTTTACTTCCTTTAGCAAAGCAAACTGCTGCTACTAATAAAAATGGTGTTGTAGGTAGCACAGGAAGAACTATTCCTATTGAGCCTATTACCATTGCTATAAATCCTAAAACAATATATACTATCTTCATATCAAAACTCCTCCTATGTGTATTATTATTAAAATCGTTGATATAACTGCAAATAATCTGTGTAAAGTTGCCCATTTTTCTTTGTTAATTTTTCTAAATACTATTAGAATAGACATTAAGAGTATAAACATCCAGGCTATTTTCCCAGACATCATACCTTCTGTAGCTCCATTTTTTATGGCAATGATTCCAT
>URRU01000126.1 GCA_900550335.1 uncultured Clostridium sp.
TGATGTGTCTAATCCTCCTGAGTATGCTAATACAACTTTTTCTTTCATTTTAAATTCCTCCCTTTGTTCTCTTCCTTTTTTTAATTTTTTAATCTTATATTTTACTTTTTTAATTTGTGATATTGGGTAATAAAAAAGTCCCTCAGTGAAAATTTCACTGAGAGACGAATATTTCCGTGGTACCACTCTCTTTGATAGATTAAAATTCAATTAGTTTGGTTTGAGTATAAAAAAATCGCCTCTTGGAAAACCAAGAGACGAAATATAATCCGCGTTACCACTCTAATTGATAGTAATACTATCCACTCTTTCCTTTAAGGCAGGATTACCTGTTGCTTATATCTTTAAGAATTTCACAACAATCTCTAAAGCTCTATTCACTTCAGACTTCAATGCAAGGCTTCCACCCTCCCCTGCTCTCTATAAAATAATTCTGAGCTACTTCCTTTTTCAACGATTACTCATTTATTTTTAACATATTTATATAATAAATCATATTTTCTTCTGTGTCAATACAAATTATCAGAAATTTTTAAAATATCGTTATATTTATTAAATATTATTTATTAATTTATTTTTAAGGGTAAATGTTATAGATGTTCCGACATTTTTCTTACTTTCTACGCTCATTTCTCCATTATGTAGTTTTACTATTTCATTACTTATAGCAAGACCTAATCCACTTCCTGATTTATTGTAATCTTCTTGGAAGAATTTATCAAATACCCTTTCAAGATTTTCTTTATCTATTCCTGATCCATTATCAGTAACAGATATAGTCGTCATTTCACTATCTTGATTTACTGTTATTTTTATAAATCCTCCAACTGCTGTGAATTTAAGTGAGTTTTGAACTAAGTTAATAAGAACCTGTCTCAATCTATTTTTATCACCCTGTATATTCTTCACTTCTCCACATTCAAATTCGAATAATAATCTTATATCTTTTTCAGCAGCTTTTACCTTTAACTGATTTATTACCCCAACAACCAGTCCTTCAACATCTACTGAGTCTATAACAAGTTTTATTCTCTGTGATGAAAGTCTTGAGAAATCAAGTAATTCCTCAACTAGCTTGATAAGTCTTTCTGTCTCGTCCTGAATTATTCCAAGACCCATATCTAGCTCTTCTTTATTAATTCCTTCGTAACCAAGAGTTTCACTCCAACCTTTTATAGACGTTAGAGGAGTTCTAAGTTCATGAGATATTGAAGAAATAAACTCATTCTTTAATTTCTCATTCTTATCGATTTCTACAGCCATTTTTTCAAATGTTTCGGCAAGCTCACCAATTTCATCATCTACAATCTTATTGCTCTTTAGCTTAACATTGTAATTACCGCAAGATAATTCATTGGCAAATTTTTTCAGTTCTGTAAGAGGTGTTATTAAACTTTCGGCAAATTTTAAACTAATTGCAATAGCTATTATAAGTATTACAACACCTATCATAATTAGCCATGCCATAAGCTTTATAATTTCTCTATCTATCGCATCTAGAGAAACTGTGTATCTAACAGCTCCCTCTACAACATTATTTACCTTTAATGGTACAGCTATACTCATAACATGTTCATCTGTAGAAGCAATTTTGTATGTGTATGGAACTAAGTTTTTACCATTTTTTAATGCTCTATTGACATCTATAAAGTTTACTTTTTCATGTGTCTTAAATCCATACTGGTCTAATATCATATTTCTATTTTTATCTATTATAGAAATACCATATTTTGTATTTTTATCATTCATCTGCTTTTCGTAAATACTATTGACCTTATCTTCAAAACTAACTGTTTCCATCGATACAGTATTGTATGAACCATTTATATACTCTACTCTAGACTCTAAAGTTTGTCTTACTGAATTGTAGTAGTAATTTTGCACATAAAACATAAACAACCCCTCAAAAAGTGCTACTACAATTATAATTATTACAAAATAATTTTTAATTATTTTTTTTCTTAAACCTTCAAAGTGTAACATTTAGTCTTCCTTTCTAAAACAATAACCATAGCCCCATATAGTCTGTATATATTTTGGTTTTGAAGGATCGTCCTCTATTTTATTTCTTATTCTTCTTATGTTTACGTCTACTATTTTGAAGTCATATAAGTAGTTTGTTCCCCAAACTTCTTCAAGTATTTTTTCTCTACTTAAAGACTGTTTTGCATTAGACATAAGATATTTAACTATAGAGAACTCTGTTGGTGTTAATTCTATTTCTTCGCCATTTTTATATAGTTTTCTCTTATCGACATCTAATCTAAATGGCCGTAAATCTATTTCACTATTTTTTGCAGGTGCACTTTCTTTATTAACTCTTCTTATAAGTGCTGATACCCTTACCATTAATTCTTTTATACTGAATGGTTTTACCATATAATCGTCTGCTCCAGACATAAATCCTTCTATTTTGTCTTCTTCCTGAGATTTAGCTGTAAGCATTATTATACCAACCTGATCGTATTTAGCTCTTATATATTTACAAACTTCTATACCGCTCATATCAGGTAGCATAACGTCTAATAATGCTATTGATATTCCATCTTCAGAATCTATTTTTTCTATTGCTTCCTGACCTGTTCCAGCCTCTATTATATCGTAACCTTCTCTTTTTAGGTTTATACTAACAAAACTTCTTATACCTATCTCATCTTCAAGAATTAAAATTTTTTCTTTCATCCCACTATTCCCCTTTCATTATATTTAATATTTATTCATATACATTAGAAAAACTTTTTTTCAATTCATCTTCTTTTACGCTGTAATCTTTTAGTATTCTTTTACTATTTATTATTAAATCGTAAGAATAATCTTCATTATCTAAAATCCGAACAGCATCTTTTGTATTACCTAGGCTCTGTTTATCATCTATACTTCCATTTTTAGGCTTAACAACTACAGTAAAAGCAGTTTCCAGTGTCCCTGTTCTAATATTTGTAGCTTTAAACTCTATCTGAATTTTTTCTCCTTCATACTTCTGTTCTGTATAAAGAGAATTGTACATTGATTTAGGTAAATCAAATCTAAAGTTATACTGATAATTATAGTAACTCTGACCTTTTATATACATAAAGTTAGTATCCGAATTACCACTCCATTGATAATACGTAATATATGCATAAGATTTATCTATAAACGAAGAGCTATTTGCCGAAATAGAAGGTATATCTATTATGTTGTCCTTATTTATATCTCCAACTGGGACATAATAAGCTTTTTTCATCTGCTCATCTTTGCAGCTTGCAACATTTACAAACTTTCCATCTTTAATATACATAACCTCTGTCCCAACAACCCCATCTTTTCCAATAGGTAAATCTAGAAGTATTCCTTTTTCATTTTTAGAAATATTTCCAATTGTAACGTATGCCTCTGATATTCCATTTATATCATCTATAGTTTTTACATCCTTTACAACTGCATTTTCTGATGTAAACTGAACTAGACTCACTTTTAATTTTCTATTACTAGAATTATATCCTAGTACTATCATATCGATGTTATTATCATCGTCTATATAGCTTATTTTTATCTTTTTACTGTCTATTTCTCCAATTGATGACGAATCAGAGGTATTATTTAAGTTTGATGCACTTTTAAAAATTACATTTCCTTCTGTAAATATATCATCTAACCGGTATATTTCACTTACTTTATTATCTTTAAATGAATAAACCTTTAATCTAGATACATCATTTTGATCTTTGTACTGCATTATTATCTCTTTGCTTCCATCACCGTCTAAATCATAGAATCCGCCAAACTCTATTTTATCCCCTTTTTCAAGTACAACCCCATCTTCTAAGAAGGAATAACTTTCTTTATCCTCTCTTAAAATCAAGAATCCAACTTTGCTATCGGCATTTATCTTTTCTTTTTTTTGGAATGCCACAATCTCATTTTTACCATCTTCATCTAAATCTACGTAATTTATTTTACCGCTTTCTTTTAGATTTTCTGGGAATATTAAATTTACATTCTGGTAAAGAACTTTTGATATTCCAGAGTTTAAAAGAGCTTTTTCTTCATCATAGTTAGGCTTTGTCAGCAATTTTTCTGGAGATTTTGTGCTAGTGCTACACCCCGTTGTTGTCATTAGTATAACAACTGCAAGTAGCATAAGCTTAATTAGTTTTTTCATCTAATTCCCCCTTATTTTAGTCATTTTTTTCTTTTCTAGGTGGTTTTGGACCTGGGTACTGATAAAGATATGTTTTTAGCATACCGTTGTAAAGTTTTCTCTTTTTAGTCGCCTGCTGCCCAAATTCATACTCAAATTCTTCAAAAGAAGTTATTAGATAATATGACCAATTTTTTAGTCTTCTAAACGCATATCCCAATTCTTTATAAAGTAATTTTACAGATTCTTCACTTTCAAGTCTTTCCCCATAAGGTGGGTTTGTAACTATAAATCCGTATTCTTCATCGCTTTTAAATTCAGTCGCATCTGCAACATTAAATTCTATATAATCAGCAACCCCTGCAATTTCTGCATTTTCTTTTGCTATTTCTATAGTTTCAGGGTCTATATCATATCCGTATATTTTAAAATCTAAATCTTCATTCATCTGGTCGAATGCATCTCTTCTAGTATCCCACCATATTTTTTTATCTATTGTTCTCCATTTTTCTGATATAAATTCTCTATTAAGCCCTGGAGCCATGTTTAATCCCATCATGGCAGCTTCTATAAGTATAGTTCCTGAACCACACATAGGGTCTACTAAAGTTCTTCCTGGTCTCCATGGAGTTAGATACATTATCCCTGCTGCTAAAGTCTCTCTTATTGGAGCTTTATTTGCCTTTTCTCTGTATCCTCTTTTGTGAAGAGCATCTCCTGTAGTATCTATTGATAATGTAACCTTATCCTTGTGGATAAATACGTATATAGGGTATTTTTCTTTATCTTCTTTTAATCTACCACTTTCTAGGTAAGATTTTTTTAAATTATCAACTATAGCTTTTTTTACTATAGACTGAACATCAGTTGTACTGAACAGTTTAGATTTTATAGATGATGCTTTTGATATTGGGAACTGTGCACCATAAGGTATATATTTTGCCCAATTTATTCTCTTAGTATTTTCATAAAGCTCATCAAATGTTCTAGCTTCAAATTCTGCAACTTTAAGATTTACCCTTTCAGCACATCTAAGCCACATATTTGCCTTAGCTATACCATCTTCACCTGTTTTGTAAGTTACCCTTCCATCTTCAGTTTTTTCTATCTCAAATCCTAAATTTTTTATTTCTGTAGCCAACATTTTTTCCATTCCAAAAAAACATGGCGATATAAGTGTATATTTCTTCATAGTACCTCCAATTGTATCATTTAATATATATTATTATATCACTAATCGCTTGATTTAATAAGAGTATATTGTAACTGCTTTAATTTTATATATTTTTAAATATCCTAATCTCTATATATTTT
>URRU01000127.1 GCA_900550335.1 uncultured Clostridium sp.
GTATAATTAAAAATAAGAATTAGAAGATTTATAATTCATGAAATTTTAGAAATTTTGTGAGAAAGTATAAATTTTACTCTTTTAATAAAGATAGGAGAATGTGATATGAGTTTTAGAATAGTAAAAAAAGAACGCTTAACAGACAAAATTTTTGCAATGGAAATTGAAGCTCCTAGAGTTGCCAAGGCAGCTAACCCTGGTCAGTTTATAATCATCAAAATAGATGAAAAGGGTGAACGTGTTCCTCTAACAATAGCTGACTATGATAAAGAAAAAGGTACAGTTAAAATAGTACTGCAGACTGTTGGTGCATCAACAATAAAACTTGCTGAGATTGAGGAAAACGATTTCGTCAATGACTTTGTTGGTCCTCTAGGAAATCCAAGTGAATTTATTTATGAAGATATAGAAGAACTTAAAAAAGAAAATATCATATTCGTAGCCGGTGGTGTAGGAGCAGCTCCAGTTTATCCACAGGTTAAATGGTTAAAAGAACATGGTATAGACTGTGATGTTATCATAGGTGCTAGATCTAAAGACCTTATAATATTAGAAGATGAAATGAAAAAAATAGCTAGAGATGTTTATGTGTCTACTGACGATGGCTCTTATGGATTTAACGGAAGAGTTACAGATTGTTTAAAAGATTTAATAGATAATAAAGGTAAAAAATACACTAGAGCAATAGTTATCGGTCCAATGATAATGATGAAATTTATGTGTATGCTTACTAAAGAACTTAATATACCAACTACAGTAAGTTTAAATACTATAATGGTTGATGGTACAGGTATGTGTGGTGCATGTCGTGTTACTGTTGGTGATGAAGTTAAATTTGCTTGCTGTGATGGACCAGAATTTGACGGACATCTTGTAGATTTCGATGAAGCTATGAGAAGACAGACAATGTTCAAAACTCCTGAAGGTAGAGCTATATTAAAAATAGAAGAAGGAGATACTCACAGCCATGGTGGATGTGGATGTCAGGAAGATAAGAAAAAATCAATAAGAGTTCCAGTAAGAGAACAGGATCCAAAAGAAAGAGCTAAAAACTTTGAAGAAGTTTGTTTAGGATATAATAAAGAAGAAGCAATGAGAGAAGCTGAGAGATGTCTAAACTGTAAGAATCCTAGATGTGTTAAGGGATGTCCAGTAAAAATAAACATACCAGCATTTATATCTAAAGTTAAAGATGGAGATATAGAAGGTGCTGCAAAAGTAATATCTATATCAAGCTCACTTCCATCTGTTTGTGGTCGTGTATGTCCACAGGAAAGCCAGTGTGAAGGTCAGTGTATAGTTGGTATAAAAAATGACCCATTAGCAATAGGTAAACTAGAAAGATTTGTTGGGGACTGGTCTAGAGAAAATGGAGTTAGCTTTGGGGTAGAAGAAGAATCAAACGGAATAAAAGTTGCAGTAGTAGGTAGTGGACCTTCAGGTCTTGCTTGTGCTGGAGACTTAGCTAAAAAAGGATACGATGTTACAATATTTGAAGCATTCCATGAAGCTGGTGGAGTTTTAACTTATGGAATACCAGAATTCAGACTTCCAAAACAGAAAGTTGTTCAGTCAGAAATAAACAATATCAAAAAATTAGGTGTTAAAATAGAAACTAACGTTGTTATAGGTAGAACTATAACAGTAGATGAATTAATAGAAAATGAAGGATTTGAAGCTATATTCATAGGTTCAGGAGCAGGACTTCCAACATTTATGGGAATACCAGGAGAAAATGCAAATGGTGTTCTTTCTGCAAATGAATACTTAACAAGAGTAAACTTAATGAAAGCTTATGACGATTCTTATGACACTCCTATAAATATAGGAAAGAAAGCTGCTATAGTTGGTGGAGGAAACGTTGCAATGGATGCGGCTAGAACTGCACTTAGATTAGGCTCAGAAGCTTCTATAGTATATAGAAGAAGTGATAAAGAACTTCCAGCAAGAGCAGAAGAAGTACATCATGCTAAAGAAGAAGGAATAATCTTCCATACATTAACTAATCCAAAAGAAATATTAGTAAATGAAGATGGTTCTATAAGAGGTATGATATGCGTTAAGATGGAACTAGGTGAACCTGATGAATCAGGAAGAAGAAGACCTATAGAAATACCAGGTTCTGAGTTTGAAATGGAAGCAGATACAGTTATAATGGCGCTTGGAACAAGACCAAATCCATTAATATCTTCAACAACTAAAGGACTAGATGTAAATAGAAAGAAATGTATAGTAGTTAATGAAGACGAACAAACTTCTAAAGAAGGTGTATATGCAGGAGGAGATGCTGTAACAGGTGCTGCGACAGTAATATCTGCTATGGGTGCTGGAAAAACAGCAGCAGCTTCTATAGATAAATATTTAAAAGAAAAACATTCAAAATAATTATTTAGTATATACATATGAAATTGATAAAAATTTAATATCATAAAAAATACAGTGGCTAGACATTTGGCCACTGTATTTTTTTGAAAATTTTATTTAGAGAGCTTTAACTTTTGCTACAAAAGAACTATAATAGAAAAGGAGATAATTGTAATAAAATCATCAAATAATAAACATTGTTAATTGGTTAAAAATTTAAAAAAATAAATACAAAAATTGTTACAAAATCTTTACTTTTTTTAAATTTTAAGGTAAGCTAAATTTAGGGATATATGGTTACATCACTTTGACTATAACTGACTTAAATTGATTAAAAGTTTTTCGATAAGGAAGGAGAGAACTATGTTAAAAAAAGAAGATGTTATAAGATATTCAGCAGGAATCCACTTCTCTCAGGAGAGATTATTTAATGCTTTTTTAAGAGAAAAAGGAATAAAAAATATATCTATATCTAAATTCAGAGTTCTTGAAGTATTATGGAAGAATAAAGAAGAAGGAATCGTTTTCAGTGGAATATGCCAGGAAACAGATCTTGCAAAATCAACAGTTTCAATAATGCTTTCAAATATGGAAGAACAAGGGCTTATATATAGAGTAGCTCAGGGAACAGATATTCAGAATGTATTATTCTATCCAACAGAAGAAGGATGCAAATACAAAAATGAATACTATGAAATAATGGACAAAATATACGAAATCATATACGAAGGTGTAAGTGAAGAAGAAAAAGAAGTATATGAAAAAGTATTAACAACAATAACTGAAAACTATAAAAAGAGAATATATAAGAAAAAAAGAAAATAGTTTACTTTTATTAAAGAAATATAAATATTAAAAAATTGACTCAAGGTGTAGAACTAGGTTTTATGTTTTGGAAAACTGAATAAAGTAAATTTAAGCAGAAAAAGAATAGGATTACTTAGGTCAGAGAATCGAAGGTGACTAACTGGAAGATAACTGAGTAGGGTAATATTGTTTTATTATTTGAATAGAAAATAGATTGATAGAACTTGTATATTACAAAAAAACCAGTACATTATGTACTGGTTTTTTATTATGTCTTTTATTATGTCTTATTCTATAGTTACTTTTATGTTGTTTATTTCTTCTGTTACAGGAAGTGTTGCATTTACAGAAGCATTGTCTATTTCAACTGAATAAGTTTTGTGTATTAAGCAGTTTACAGGGTCTTCTGTTGTTATAACAAGTGCAAGTCTATGACCAGGTTTGAAAGTATATCTATTTGGAGTTATATATATATTGTACTCATGGTATTCACCTTTTTTAAGTTCTATACTATTTACCGAAGTTTCTGGTTCATACCCAGCTTCTGGATTGCAAAGGTCAGCATATGCACGACCTACTATACAGTAGTTTTTATTTGAAGTTTCATATTCGCAAAGATTAAAAGCTGGTAAATCTCCACCATTTATTACTCCACCTTCTTTAACAGTTACAACAGGTATTACATTTCTTTCTGGATCTACAGCCTGTATAGAATCGAATTTTTCATCGCATATATCGTATAACATAGCAACTAACTTAACATCGTCCATTCTTCCAGTAAATTTAGAATTTCCAAGTTTCATAGTTAAAGAGTCTGCATTGTTTACATTTTCTGGATTGAAGTCATTTTCTATGTCTCCATCTTTTAATGCAGCTTTTAGATTTAAGTGAACAGTTCCCTGTAGAGTAAATTCTTTATCAAGAGGAGCTGTTACAAAACGTTTATTCATATTTGACGATTTTGAACTCATAGATTCGTCAAAGTTTTTAGCACATATATCTGCTTTTTCCCAGTCAGAATCTATTACAGATACACCTGATTCCGAACTTTCTAGTTTCATAGAGAATGCAGTTTCCCAAGAATCGCAAGTTTCCCATTTGTTCTGGTCGTAGTTTGTCTGAGCTAAAACTTCTGGCATTTCTTCAACAGAATTATCTATATCATATAGATAGTGAGTTATCCATTTATTTACTATATCATCATAAAAGTTTCCGTCTATAAGTATTCCATATTTTCTACTTGGTAGAGTAGGAGTTATATGTGGTCCCTGATGAAGTATTGTTTTTACAGTCTGTCCAGATTTTTTATATGCTTTGTACATCATTTCAAAATGTTTTGTAAAGACATTTTCGTCTCTTAAACCTTGAACTATTAACGCACTACATTTTATTTTATCGTAATTTAGGCGATAGTTTCCAGCTCCCCAAAATTCTTCGTTATAGTCAGAACCACAACTTAACTGCTGAAGGCTAAGCTCGTGGTGGAATGCAGATATATCATCTAATTCTTTTTCAGATAAAGTTTCATCATGATATCTACTTGAGCAATAATAAGCAAGGAAACTATTTAATGCTTCCTGTGGCCAATAACGCTGAGAACCCTGCATATTCTGCTGGCTATACCAGTCAGCTATACCAGCAACTGGAACTATTGTTTTAAGCCCTTCAACACCTGTTGTTGCAACAGCAAAAGGCATAGTTCCTGTATAAGATATTCCTGTCATTGCTACATTTCCATTTGCCCAATCGGCTTTTGTTTCTATTGTACCTTCTCTATCTGCATAAGCAACACGGTCTCCATGAAGCCATTCGATGATAGATTTGAAAGCATCTCTTTCAAATTCTGAACCAACAAAGTTGAATCCATCAGAACCAAGAGATCCAAATCCACCACTTGTTATTACAGCAAAACCGCGAACAAGGTAGTAGTTGAAGTTTTCAAGGTTAGAATATCCCATCTTGCCTTTACTTCCCTTATCTTCATAGTACCAATCAGATGCATTTGATTTTAGAGCAAGATCCATAGCACTTATAGAGCCTGTAGGTATACGTGCAGGAACTTCTTTTTTAAGATCTTCAAAGTCAAATTTTCTATATTCTTTTTCTGCAACTTCTTTCATATGGTCGTATGCGTCTGTGTTTATACCTGTACAGTATGGACTAGCTTCAAATAAAGATGCTGCTTTGTAGTTTCCTTCAACAGCACTTCTTGGGACCTGTATAAAAGTTTTTATAAGATCTCTTTT
>URRU01000128.1 GCA_900550335.1 uncultured Clostridium sp.
CCAACAATATTAGCTGATATGATAGACTTTGGTGTATCTACAGGAAACAAAGCTTATTTATACAGCGAAGGTTTAAAGATGGCTGGAATTTCAATACTTGGAGTATCTGGAACAATCCTTCTAGGTTATTGTTGTTCCAAAATTTCAACTAGTATCACACACGATATTAGAAAGGATATGTATGAAAAGATACAGCACTTTTCACACGAAGAATACAACAAATTTAAGATAGCGAGCCTTATAACTAGAGTAAACAACGATGCATTCCAAATCCAGTTATTCGTAAACGTGCTTTTAAGAACAGCACTTATGACTCCTGTTATGCTTGTTACAAGTCTTTTCCTTACTTACAGATCTAGTGTTCAGCTATTCTCTGTAATATTTGCTACTATACCTCTGATAATTATCGGTGTTATAGTAGTTGCAAAGGTTACAGGACCTATATCTGAAAGACAGCAGGCAGGACTTGACGATATGAACAGAATATCTAGAGAGAGTCTTACAGGTGTTAGAGTTGTCAGAGCTTTCAACAGACAGCACACTGAACAGGAAAAATTCTTAGAAACTAATGAATTCTTCACTAAAAACTCTAAGAGCCTATTTATGATAATGCAGCTCACTCAGCCAGTATTCTTCCTAGTTATGAATATTGCTGTATGCCGGATATTCTACTTTGGAGCAAACCTTGTAAGTCAGAATGCCTTAGAAGTTGGTAGAATGGTTGCTTTCCTAGATTACCTATTTCACGCGATGATGTCTATGATGTTCTTCTGTACAATATTCATGATGTATCCAAGAGCAAATGTAAGTGCAAAGAGAATTAATGCCGTTCTTAATAAAGAGCTTTCTTTAGTAAATGATCCTAAAACTGAAATAGTTGATAAAGATACAAATACTATTTCATTCAATAATATAGGATATGAAAAAGAAGGTAAAAAGATACTGGACAATATATCTTTTGAAGCAAAAACAGGTCAGACAATAGCTATTGTAGGAAGCACAGGTTCTGGAAAAAGTACACTTTCTAAACTTATACCTCGTCTTTTCGATTGTACAAGCGGAGAAATTATGTACAATAACACGAATATAAAAGATTTTGATGTTGAAAAATGGAGAGAAAAAATAGGATTTGTTGCCCAAAAGGCGTTCTTATTCAAGGGAACTATAAGAAGTAATGTATGTTTTGGTAAAGCCGATGCTACAGATGATGAAATAATGGAAGCACTTGAGTTAGCTCAGGCCACAGAATTTGTAGCTAGTAAAGAAGATGGCATTGATTCTGTAATAGAAGAAAATGCTGCCAACTTATCTGGAGGTCAGAAACAGAGACTTTCTATTGCGAGGGCTGTAATAAGAAAACCAGATATATACATTTTCGATGATGCATTCTCTGCACTAGATTTTAAAACAGATGCTGCTTTAAGAAAAGCATTAAAACCTGTTACTAAGAATTCGATAATGTTTATAGTAGCTCAGAGAATTTCTACTATAATGGATGCAGATAAGATTTTAGTTTTAAATCATGGTAAATTAGAAGCAGTAGGGACTCACGAGGATCTTATGAAAAACTGCCCTCTTTATAAAAATATTGCTGAGTCACAGATTGGAGAGGAGGCGATAGATTATGGCGAAGAAGCTTAAAAGATTCGAGTCTGTAAATACTTTGATGAAATATTTAAAACCTTATAGACGAGGGTTTATAATTTCTATCGTAATGCTTGTTGTAACTTGTGCTGCAATGGTAACATCCCCAAACGTTGAAGGGATGATTACAAACAGTATACTAAAAGATGTAACAGATATAGCTAAAGGCGTTCCAGGAGCTCGCTTCCATATGGAAAATGTTGTAAAAATTATAATGTTACTTCTATTTATATATGCTGTAAAAACAGCAGCTCAGATGATAAGTATGATTTGTATAACAAATTCTATTCAGGATACAATGAGAGATTTAAGAAATGCATGTATAGAAAAAATAAATGCACTTCCTGTTAAAACTCTTGACTCTCATCCAAAGGGAGATATACTGAGTAGAATAACAAACGACATAGATGCAATTTCTAATGCAATGCAGCAGACATTTATGAACGTTATAAGTGGTGTACTTATGGTATGTTTTGCTATATTTATGATGTTTAGAGTAAACTTAGTTATGACTGTATGTGTATTAGTTATAATTCCAATTTCTTATGTAATAATTAAAAAGATAGCAAAAATTTCTCAGAAAAGTTTCGATATTCATCAGCGTGCTCTTGGAGAACTTAGTGCAAATGTGACAGAAAGTTTTTCTGGGTATAATGAAATAATTCTTTTTGGAAAACAAGAAGAATCAGTAAAGAAATTTGAGAAAATCAACGAAAACATAAGAGAAACTGCTTACAAAGCACAGTTCTTATCTTATTTAATGTCACCTCTTTTATCTTTACTTACTTACCTTTCTATAGGTGTTGTTTCTGTAATAGGAACAATATACGCAATTGGCGGTGTGATAACTGTTGGTCAGCTTCAAGCATTTGTTAGATTTATCTGGCAGGTAAATGAACCGCTAACACAGGTATCTCAGTTATCATCTCAGATTCAGTCTGCACTATCTGCAATGGACAGAATTCATGAATTTATAGAATATGAAGAAGAAACAGACGTTGAAAGAGAAGAAAAGGAATTCTATGGAAACGTTGAATTCAAAGATATAAGATTTGGATATGGTGAAAAAGAAGTACTTCATGGAGTATCTTTAGATGCTAAAAAAGGTGAAACTGTTGCAATCGTTGGACCTACAGGTTCTGGTAAAACAACAATAGTGAACCTACTTATGAGATTCTATGATCCAAATAGTGGAAGTATCCTAATAGATGGAACAAACTCAAAAGATATAAACAGGTCTACACTTAGAGATAATATTGGTATGGTTCTTCAGGACACTTGGCTATTTACAGGAAGTATAAGAGAAAATATAAGATTCTCAAAACCTGATGCAACAGACGCAGAAATAGAACAAGCTTGTAAATATGCAAATGCTGATGAGTTTATTTCTACTCTTCCTGAAGGATACGATACAGTAATTGATGAAGAAGCTGATAATATATCTCAGGGTGAAAAACAGCTTCTAACAATAGCTAGAGCAATATTAAAAGATCCTAAAGTTCTTATACTTGATGAAGCTACTAGCTCAATCGATACAAAAACAGAAAAAAATATACAAAATGCAATGGACTACCTAATGGAAGGTAGAACAAGCTTTATAATTGCACATAGATTATCTACAATTAAAAATGCAGATAAAATTCTTGTACTAAAAGACGGAAATATAATAGAATGTGGAAACCATAATGAGCTTATGAAGGAAAATGGATTCTACGCTAATTTATATAATTCACAGTTTAATAATTAATATCCGTAAAAAAGACAAAATTTAGCTGAAATTTTTCGACCTCTTAGATTCGATTCTAAGAGGTTATTTTTATGCGTTAATATAAACTATCCTTTAATTATTTTTATGTTCTTAAAATCGAAATTTGAGAAAGTATAAAAACTGCGTATAATCTATAAAATGCGCAGTTTATGTTGTAACCATTGGAAACACTGGGTTTCAGAAAGAGAGTTTTTGAGGAGTGAAAATAACACGCAGTTTATTTTGATAAAAAGCGCATTTTATGTTACTATATAACTATACCAAAAAGGAGGATAAGATGAGACCATTAGAGATTTATGAGTATAGTCAGATTATGGATTTGTTGGATAGTGGTTTTCAGTATAGGGATCACGATAATAAGAAGAGAATTTTTAGACCAAATCCAAAGGTGAAGATGGCTCTTTTTTTAGAGACAAATTTAGGTCTGAGAATTTCCGATATAAAAAGATTAAAGATAAAAAATTTCAAAGGAAGTAGGCTTGAGATTACGGAGAAAAAAACTGGAAAACTTCAGTATAGAGAAATTAATCCAGAGATTGTAGATATTGTAAAAGATTACGCCATAGAAAATGGACTTAGGTTAAATGACAATTTACTCGATATAGGTATAAGAAATGTTCAGCAGCAGTTAAAGATTATTACAAATTATCTTGGGCTAGAAAATATAAGTACACACAGTTTTAGAAAGTTGTACGCTACACTTCAATACGAAAAAAGTAACGGAAACATAGAGCTTATAAAAGAGCTTCTAAATCATACAAGCATTGCAACTACTCAAAAATACATAAGAGTTAGTCAGCAAGAAATAGACAAGGCAAGTAGAGAATTCTTGCTTAAGTAATAGAATTAAACGAATAAACGAGCAAAATATCAATCTTGTCAACTAAAAATAGCTTATTTCTAATATAAGTGCGTATTTTAGGTTTTAAGAAGTTTTTAATTTTTAACAATCAAACACAAGGAGAACTTTTTGTAGACGCCTTAAAAACGATTTTAAAAGGTCGTTTTTTGAGGTGTTTTTTTTATTTTTTAAAATTAAGCAACATAATATTGTTATGTAAACTTTAAAACTATAATTTAACAAATATGTTTAAATTTTATTCAATTTGGGTATTTTTATTTCTAACCCAGTATTTATATTGAGGAAAGGGGTTTAACTATGTCAGAAATAAAAAATATCGAAAATATAAAAAGTGAATTTGAAATAAATGAAGAAAGCAAGTATATAAAAACATACCTATTTATAAAAGGATATGCTGTTGCAAAGAATTTTCAACAGACTATAATTGCTCTATCTTTAGCAAAAAGATTGCATGAGGGACAATATAGACGAGGTGGAGATCCATACATAACTCATCCATTGAAAGTATGTAATACTTTGATTTCCTGTGGAATAGAAGATGATACTATTTTAGCAGCTGCACTTCTTCACGATGTTTTGGAAGATTGTCAGGATAAGCTAAAAGATAACGGAGAAGAATTTGTCACTGAGTACGGATTATCTTCTGAGGTTTTAGAAATAATCACGATACTTACAAAAGAATCTGGAATATCAGAAGAAGAACTTCAGATATATTTTGACGGAATCAAAAATAATGGAAAAGCTCTCTTAATAAAGTTGAGTGATAGACTTCATAATAGCTCAACATTATACTCATTCCCTTATGAAAAACTAGTTAAATATATCGATGAAACAGATAAATTTATTATACCGATTGCAGATTATGGAAATGATTATTATCCAGAATACACAAATGCAATTAACTTATTAAAGAGCAATATATTCTCTTTAAATAGAAGTATGCGTATAATGCTTGAAAAATCTGAGCATCAGATAAGTGCATTGAAAAATGAAATTGAAGAATTAAAATTAGAGGTTGAGAAGTTAAAATCTTAAACTTTGAATATTTTAATTTATAAAATAAATAATAAACATCAAAGTATAAAATAAATAGTCGT
>URRU01000129.1 GCA_900550335.1 uncultured Clostridium sp.
TCTAATGGCAAAGAACATATACGGGCATCATTAAATAATATCTCTTGATCTATATACCTATCTTTTATATATCCATTAATCTCATTAAAAAGTTTATTACTTATTCTTTCATTCATATAATCACCTTCAATCTAAATAAATCACCTACAATTATATTTTATATCTAATAATAAAAATAATCAAAATTTTTATTATATAAAGAGGATTCTTTGATAAAAATATAGAATTTCTTATTAAAACTTAAAACATATTTAATGAGTAAAATGTAAATTAAAATACTCAAAGGAGTGATATACTATGCTAAACAAAAGAATATCTCCAAAAGAAACATATAATCCAATATTATCACCTTGGAACAGAATAAAAGACGACGATGAAGAATTTGATGTTGAAGAATTTGACGACGAATTCAACAACGATGAAGATTACTTTGAAGATGAGGACGATAACTTCAATTACTTTGATGACTAAAACTAAACAAATATTTAAAATGCTATCATCTAAAATATGGTAGTATTTTTTATTTTTAATATAATCATCTAAATAATTATTACACTATTCACTAATAAATTTAATACCAAAAAAAAAATAGTTATTAGCCTAGGCTAATAACTTTAAAAAAGGCTACTAAGCATCGCTTAGTAGCCTCATTATTTACTCTTGTAATAAATCGAGGATGTTATACCATTTCGACAATCTGCAGAACATTTTTTCTTATTTTGTTAGCTTGAAAAGCTAACATTTAAATCAGAAAAATGTTCGAAGCCTGGAGAAAGGTATAATTCCGAGATTTTTTTAGTATCTTGGATTTTTTATAGAAGCCTGTGCAGCTGCAAGTCTTGCTATTGGAACTCTGTATGGAGAGCAAGATACATAGTTTAATCCTGTATTGTAGCAGAATTCAACTGAAGATGGTTCTCCACCATGTTCACCACATATACCAAGTTTTAATTCTGGTTTAACACTTCTACCTAATTTAGCACCCATCTGAACAAGTTTTCCTATACCTTTCTGGTCTAGTACCTGGAATGGATCTTTTTCAAGTATTTCTTTATCTACGTATTCACCTAAGAATTTACCTGCGTCATCTCTTGAATATCCGAATCCCATCTGAGTAAGGTCATTAGTACCGAAACTGAAGAAGTCTGCAACTTCTGCTATTTCATCAGCAGTTAAGCAAGCTCTTGGTATTTCTATCATTGTACCTACTGTGTAGTCAACTTTAACACCTTTTTCTTCCATAACTTTTTCAGCTGTTTCTTCTATCATTCCTCTTATAAGTTTTAATTCGTTTACTTCACCTACTAGTGGAACCATTATTTCTGGATGAACTTCTACACCTTTGTTTATTGCTTCTATAGCACCTTCTATTATAGCTCTAGCCTGCATTACACATATTTCTGGGTAAGTAACAGCAAGTCTACAACCTCTGTGTCCTAGCATTGGGTTGAATTCTTCAAGGTCAACTATTCTCTTTCTTATTTCTGCTTCATCTATTCCCATGCTTGATGCAAGTTCAGCTATTGTTTCATCATCCTGTGGTAAGAATTCATGTAGAGGTGGGTCAAGAAGTCTTATATTAACCGGTTTACCTTCCATAACTTCAAATATTTCTAAGAAGTCCTGTCTCTGCATTGGAAGTATTTTAGCTAGAGCTTTTTCTCTCTGTTCAACATCTTTAGAAAGTATCATTTCTCTAACTGCTGGTATTCTATCTTCTTCAAAGAACATGTGCTCAGTTCTACATAATCCTATACCTTCAGCACCAAATTCTACTGCTGCTTTAGCATCTCTTGGGTTATCTGCATTTGTTCTAACCATCATCTGTTTAGTTTCATCAACCCAGTTCATTAATTTTTCGAAGTTTCCTGTAACTTCTACTGGAGACTGTTTAACTTCTCCTAAGTATACTTTACCAGTTGAACCATCTATTGATAGGAAGTCACCTTCTTTTATAGTAAGTTCTCCTGCTCTTATTTCTTTAGCTGCTTCGTCAACTTTTATTTCGCCACAACCAGCTACACAACATTTACCCATACCTCTGGCAACAACTGCTGCATGAGATGTCATACCACCTCTAGCTGTTAATATACCTTCAGCTTTTACCATACCTTCTATATCTTCTGGAGAAGTTTCCTGTCTAACAAGAAGAACTTTTTCTCCACCTTCAACTGCAGCAACAACATCATCAGCATTGAAGTAAACTTTACCACAAGCTGCACCTGGAGATGCTGGAAGACCTTTAGCTAATACAGTAGCTTCTTTTAAAGCTTTATCTTCAAATGTTGGATGTAATAACTGGTCTAACTGGTTAGGTTCAACTCTCATTATAGCTTCTTTTTTATCTATTATTCCTGCTTCAACTAAATCAACAGCAACATTTATAGCAGCTTTAGCTGTTCTCTTACCATTTCTTGTCTGAAGTATGAATAATTTTTCATTTTCTATAGTAAATTCTATATCCTGCATATCTTTATAATGGTTTTCAAGTATCTGAGTTACTTTTACGAACTGGTCGTATATTTCTGGCATTACATTCTGAAGAGTAGATATATCCTGTGGAGTTCTTATACCTGCAACAACGTCTTCACCCTGTGCATTTATTAAGTATTCACCGAATAATTTGTTTTCTCCAGTAGCTGGGTTTCTTGTGAAAGCAACACCTGTACCACTTGTTTCACCCATATTACCGAATACCATTGACTGTATATTTACTGCTGTACCAAGTTTATGAGATATATCGTTTAATTTACGATATACTATAGCTCTTGGGTTGTTCCAAGATCTGAACACTGCTTCTATAGCAAGCATTAACTGTTCTTTTGGATCCTGTGGGAAGTCAGTTTTAACTTCTTTTTTGTATATAGCTTTGAATTCTTCAACTATACCTTTTAAATCTTCAGTAGTTAAATCTGTATCGAATTTATATCCTTTTTCTTCTTTAACTCTGTCTAATACATTTTCAAATTTATATTTTGGAACTTCCATAGCAACATCTGAGAACATCTGTATGAATCTTCTGTAACTATCATAAGCAAATCTTTCATTCTGAGTTGCATCTGCTAATCCTAATACACTGTTGTCATTTAATCCAAGATTTAATATAGTATCCATCATACCTGGCATTGAGAATACAGCACCTGAACGAACTGATACTAATAAAGGATTTTTAGTGCATCCTAATTTTTTACCCTGTAATTCTTCTAATTCTGCAAGATGTTTTTCTATTTCTGCTACGATTTCTGCTCTTATAGTTTTTTCATTATCGTAGTAATCATTACAAGCATCTGTAGTTATTGTAAATCCCTGAGGAACTGGTAATCCTATTTTAGTCATTTCTGCTAAATTGGCTCCTTTACCTCCTAGTAAAGATTTCATTTCTTTACTACCTTCGCTAAAACTATAAACATACTTAGTTTCCATTTTTTAACCCCCATTAAATTTAAAAATTTATAACCTTAAACTTTTGATATTATATTTATTTAAAGTGGTCGCCGTTAAACGACCACTGTTTAACATTTTTATACACTATATAACTTTTTAGAGATTTAATCTATATCTCTCCATCTTTGAATATGCTTAACCCATTTTCTTTCATTATATCTAGGATTATTCCAGCTGTTTCTTCTATAGCCTTATTAGCTACATTTATAACCGGACATCCAAGTCTTTTGAATACATTTTCCGAATAATCAAGTTCGTCTAGTATTCTTTCAAAATTAGCGTAGTTTGCTTTACTTGAAAGTCCTAACGCTTTTAATCTTTCAGTTCTGATTTCGTTTAATTTTTCAGGTGAATTAGTAAGTCCTATGATTTTTTTAGTGCTTACTTCAGATAATTCTTTTGGAATCGGAACTTCTGGAACTAAAGGAACATTTGCTACTTTTATATGCTTGTTAGCTAGATACATACTAAGTGGAGTTTTAGATGTTCTTGATATACCAACAAGAACTAAATCTGCTTTAAGAACTCCTCTTGGATCTTTACCATCATCATACTTAACAGCAAACTCGATAGCATCTATTCTCTTGAAGTATGATTCATCAAGTTTTCTTATTATTCCTGGTTCTCTTTTTGGTTTTTTCTCTAAACGACTACTTATTTTTTTAAGCATGTCTGACATAAGGTCTATTGAGCTGATTCCTTCTCTTTCTGAGAATTCTGTTATAATCTCACACATTTCATCTTCAACTAATGTGTAAACTACTATAGCATTTTCTTTTTTAGCATTTTCTAATATATCTAAAAGCATTCCCTTTTCTGTTACAAAAGGAAATCTTTTTATCTCGTATGGATCACGACCGTAGAACTGTGACATAGCCGCTTTTATCATATTTCTAGCTGTTTCTCCAATCGAATCAGATATTGCATATATCATCAACTTATTATCCACTGACATTCCTCCTAACTATCTACCATTTCTAAAAATAATTTGGTTATATTTGTTTTAGATATTCTTCCTACAACTCTTATTTTTGATTCATTTTCCTTATCTCTTTCTACTACTGGAACTGAATCAACTTCATGTTCTATTATTTTTTTAGCTGCTGTAGTTATTGAATCATCTTTATTCAATGTTACTATGTTAGGCATTCTAGTCATTATCATACCAATAGGCATCTTATTTATATCTGCACCGCCTATTGTCGCCTTTAGTAGGTCTTTTCTTGAAACAACACCACATAGGTTTTCTTCATCATCGATTATAACTATACTTCCTACATCTGATAAGAACATAGTTACAATTGTGTCGTATATGCTAGAATCTTTTTTTACTAGTACTGGCATACTCATAACACTTTCAACTTTTCTCTCTTTTATATTACTTCCTATAAGATTGATTTCATTTACTCCCGAGTAGAAATATCCAACTTTAGGTCTTGCGTCAAGTATTCCTGTCATAGTTAATATGGCAAGATCTGATCTAAGTGTAGCACGAGTGACATTTAAACTTGCGGCAATTCTTTCACTTGTTATAGGTTCATGTTCCTTAACTATATCTATTATCTTTAACTGCCTATCATTAAGCTGAATTTTAATCACCTTCCTCCATTGTGCTATACTTTATTTCCTAGCACGCTTATATTGTATATTATATAACCTTATGTACCATTCTGTAAATAGAAAAATTATATTTTAATCATATTTATCGTACATTATTTATATTTTATACGATATTTATGACATATTAATATATTTTTTATTACAGCTTTCAGTATATCAGCTCATCTTATTTATAATTATAACTCATATTTAATGTATTATAAATAGTATATTAT
>URRU01000130.1 GCA_900550335.1 uncultured Clostridium sp.
AACTTCTTTTATTCTATTTCCAGAAAAACTATAGTTATCTATCTGTATTAATTCGACATCATCTGAAAATTCAAGTTTGCTTATTTCATTTCCTTGGAATGAAGCATTCCCTATTCTTAATACTGAAGCTGGTATGTATAAGCTTGTTAGTTTATTTCCTTTAAATGCTTCTGAATCTATAAATTTAACATAGTTAGGTATATTTAAAGACGAGATATTGTTTCCTAAAAATGCCCCTGCATCTATTACAAAATCTTTTTTACTATCTAAATCACTAGGAAAAGTTATTCCTTCTATTCCCATATTTTTAAATGCTTCTTTTCCTATACCTTCAACTAATTTTTTAGAACCATCTGTATTTTCTATATATTTAGGAATTGCTATTGTTTTAGTTTTTTCTAGTTTTTCTTTTCCAGATTCAGATAGTCCTGTTATACCGAAGTACTGTCCATCAGTTGCTGTATATGCACATTCTCCAGAAGTAAAGTCTTTTGAAGTCCATTCATTATCTGATTTTTTTAGATTTAAAGTGACTTTTATTATATAATTAGACATTGTTTTTTCTATTTCATTTTTTTTATCAATTAAATCACTTTCTGTATACTTCTCATCTGAAATAGATTTAAATATTCCTTCTATATTTATTTTTTCTGAATTTATTTTTTCTATTTCATCTAAATTTTTCCATTCTATTCCTTCGTTTTCTAAGAATTTTTGTTTCTCTTTAAATCCAGATGTTAACTTAATATTTTTATTTAATATTTGCTCAATTTCTAATTTATTTTTAGTTTCTACATTTAATTCGCCTAAATCTAATATTATTTTATTATCACTATCAATCTTATTTTCTACAAATGCTTGAGAAGAAAACATTATCGCTCTATTTTGAGGTACACTTAAGTTATTCACTCCATCAGTAAATACTCCTTCTGATATTTCAAGCTTATTATTTCCTTCTAAAATTGAAAATTCTTTTACACCAGTTGATTTAAAAGCTGACATTCCAACTTCTTTTAAATTTCCTTTAAATTCTATTCTAGAAGTTAAATTTTTACAATTCATGAATGCTTTAGTTCCTATAACTTCTAAATTTGAATTTAAATCAATACTACTAATATTTGCCATTGCAAATGCCATATCTCCTATTTCTTTAATAGTCGATGATAATTTTATAGTTTCTAAATTTTTACATCCACTAAAAGAACCTTGTCCTATAACATCTAATCCCTCGTTTAAAACTAGATTCTTAATATTTGTTCCTGAAAAAGCAGATTTACCTATTTCTTTTATTGTTGAACTAAATTGTACATTAGTTAAAGTTTTACATCCATTGAATGCAGATTCTCCAATATTTTCTAGACCTTCATTTAATACCACTTCTCTTATTGCAGTTCCCAAAAACATTTTTTTACCTAAGTTTCTAATAGTTGAACTTAACTTTACCTCAGAAAGAGCTTTACAATCTTTAAATGCATTTTCTCCTATACTTACCAAGCCTTCATTAAAAACAACTTTCTTAATAGTTTCATTTTTTAAGAAAGCTTCTTTCCCTATTGAAGTAACTGTCACGCCATCTATCTGCTCTGGTATAACAACTACCTCATCACTGCCAATATACTTATCAATACTTCCTGTTTCCTTATCAAACTCAAATTGTTCAGCCGGAGTTGGTGTCGTTACCTCCCCATTTTGACCAGAACTTATATTTCCTTCTTCTGTTGCAGATCCATCTTCAGGAACTACCTCATTTTGCTCAACTGAAGGCACTACACCCTCCACATCAGCAAACACCTCTACATGACTCATAGAAAGCCCTAATGCTATAGCCAATGCTATTGATAATGATTTCTTAAACATTAAAACACCCCCATATTCTAATTTTTAATTAACAATGTTAATTCGAGTATAGCACAGAAAACGTTACTTTCATCTGAATTGTCCTATACTATTTATAGATACTTGTATAGACAAAATCTATTATCATTTCCTCTTTTATAGGAAAAATATAGTTATTAAACTAATTTACTATAACTTTTTTAACTACTAACAAATAAAAAAAATACCCCAGTTCATTGTTTATCCAACAAACTGGGGTTTCTATTTATGGGGGTTATTCGCCAAGTAATACTTTTGTCCACTCAGCTTCTTTAAATCCTACTAATACGTCCTTACCTGTATCAAGTATAGGTCTTTTTATAAGCATTCCATCTGTTACCAGAAGATCAAGAAGTTTATCTTCAGGTTCAACCTTTACAACATCTTTCAATTTAAGCTCTCTATACTTCACTCCACTAGTATTAAAGAACTTTTTAATATCAAGACCACTTCTTCTATACATTTCTTCTAATTCTTCTCTTGATGGTGTATTCTGTACCATATCTATATCTTCAAATTCTATTCCATTATCTACAAGCCATTTTTTAGCTTTTTTAACTGTAGAACATTTTGTATATCCATATAATTTCATATTGTTTCCTCCTAAAAAATCTTTCCGTTTTAATATACTATATATCTACCCGATTAAATTTAGATTAAACATAAATTAGAAACTATCTATTACTTACAAGTTCTTCTACAGTATTTTTAACATCATTACTTTTCATAATTAAAGACATAACCGCAATATCATCACAGTATTTTAGTGTTTCTGCTGCATTTGAAGAATCTATTCCTCCGAGAGCTACAACCTTGACTTTTGTTAATTTTCCGCCCTTCTTCAAAAGTTCAAGTCCCCTTGGTTTTAACCCTTCCTTACATTTTGTTTCGTATATATGTGAAAGAGTAATATATGAAACTTTTACACCGTATTTACTGCAAAGTTCTTCCATTTCGCTTACTTCTTCCGCACTATGTAGAGAAAGTCCTATTTGTTTGCCTATATTAAAATCATATCCCTCTTGCAATCTCTCCTTAAATAACCAAAATGGAAGATGGATTCCATCACAGTCTGTCTCTTCATATACTTTAAATTTGCTATTTACCAGAATAGAAGTTTTTTTTCTAACTTCAACTGGAAGAGACGAAGATATCTTATCATATATCCTCTTTACCTCTTCATCAGTTAAATCTTTTTCTCTAATAATTATATTATCTACTCCATTTATGCAAGCCTCTTTGATTCTATCAAAGTATTCTTGCTCGCTACATAGAGTCCTATTTGTAATTAGATACAAATTTATCACTACCTTTATTTCTGGCTTCTAGCTGTATAATCAAATCTTTCCCAGTCTTTAAATACGTGCTGATAGCCTATTTCTTTTAACATTGCTGTAACTTCAGGCACTTCGCAGTCGTGGTTAGGCTCAAACTGTGCTGTATCGTGTTCATTCTGAGAATGTCCACCTACATCAGTTGATACTCCTGCACTTAGTTTAGTTACACCAAATGGTATTATATGTTTTCTTGTTTCTAAGTTTTCTCTAGTAGATACGTTTAATCCTGCATGAGGGTCAAATAGTCTCATAACTAACATAGCCTGAACCATATTAGTATCAGTTACTTCCATTAATCCTTCAAAGCATCCTTTGAAAGGTCTTATTCTAGGTGCAGAATAAGATAGTTCAATATATGGATAATGATCTTTTAAATATTCTCCATGAAGTATAGTAAAGAATGCATCTGTTCTCCATTTATAAAGTCCTAAAAGAGCTCCAAGTGTAAGAGTTCTCATACCTGCTTTTGCTCCTCTTTCAGGTGCATCTAATCTCCATTTGTAGTTAGCTTTTGGCCCTTTTAGATGTACTTTTTTGTACATTTCTTCATTATATGTTTCCTGATATACAGTAAGACCTTCTGCTCCATTTTCTACTAAGTGTTTGTATCCTTCAACACTCATTGGATAAACTTCTATTCCTATTGAAGGGAAATATTTAGTAGATAGATTTACAGCTTCTCCTATATATTCAACACTTGACATATTTTCACTTTCTCCAGTAAGTATTAATATATGTTTGAATCCCTGTTCAGCGATTGCCTGACATTCTTTATCTATTTCTTCCATGTTTAATTTTTTTCTTTTGATTCCACTGTGACAGTTGTATCCGCAGTATACACAGTGGTTTTCGCAGTAGTTTGCTATATACATAGGAGTGTATAAAGTTAATGCTCTACCAAAATTCTGTATACTTATTCTATGAGCTTTCTGTGCCATAGCTTCTAGATGTTTTTCAGCTGTTGGAGATAATAAGTTTAAAACATCATTGTGGTCTAATTTATCTTTTTCTAAACTTCTTAAAACATCATAGTCTGTTACATTTTCCCAATATTTATCAAAATCAAAATCCTTATACTGTTCTATTACTTCATAGAAACTCATTTCTTATCGCCTGCTTTCTTATTCTTAATTTCCCTATTTATTTAAGTTTCCTAAAAATCCTGTTAATGGTGAAGATGCATTAGCATATTCTGAAACTGCACCTGTTTTAGCTAAGTATGCAGCTCTTCCTCCCTCAACTGCTAATTTAAATGCTTTTGCCATTTCAACTGGATCTCCTGCAGATGCTATAGCAGTATTTACTAGAACTGCATCAGCTCCCATTTCCATAGCTTCCATAGCCTGAGATGGTTTACCTATACCAGCATCTACTATTATAGGTATATCTAATTCTTCTATCATTATTCTTATCATTTCTTTCATCTGAAGACCTCTGTTAGATCCTATAGGTGCTCCAAGTGGCATAACAGCTGCTGCACCTGCTTCTATTAATCTTCTTCCTGCATAAAGGTCTGGAGTCATGTATGGTAATACAACAAATCCTTCATCAGCTAATACTTTAGTAGCTTTTATTGTTTCTTCGTTGTCTGGAAGTAAGTATCTCATATCTGATATAACTTCTATTTTTATAAAATCTCCACATCCCATTTTTCTAGAAATTCTAGCTATTCTTATTGCTTCTTCTGCATTTGTAGCACCTGAAGTGTTTGGAAGTATTGTCATATCTTTTGGTATGTAAGTAAGTATATTTTCTTCTTTGTTTCTTTCATCTAGGTCTACTCTTCTAAGTGCCATAGTTATTATTTCACTTCCACTAGCTTCTATAACTTTTGGAAGCATATCATTTGAGCCGTATTTTCCTGTTCCTATTAGAAGTCTACTATCAAATTCATGTCCTTTTAATACTAATTTATCCATTTTTTATTCCCCCTATTTTCAGATTACTTTAACTAATCTATTTTTATAATAAATAATAAAATTATTCGCCATCTACTAGTATCTGTACTACTTTATTTGCCATGTGATTTGCACAAATTGAAACTCTAGGAGCCATTAATCCATCTC
>URRU01000131.1 GCA_900550335.1 uncultured Clostridium sp.
TTAAAATATTTATATATGTTATAATATACTAGAATTTCTAATTTTAACTATTTAGAAGGGGGCGAGAGATTTGTTAGAGGAATTAAAAACATTTATCGCTGTTGTTGAAATTAAGAACTTTACCAAAGCTGCAGAATATTTAAGTCTTTCACAACCAAGTGTAAGCGTACACATCAAAAATCTCGAAAACTATTTTGGAGAAAAACTAATAGATAGGTCAGTTAGACAAAAGTCTATAAAAATAACTGAACAAGGCTATCTTCTTTACAAAAGGGCAAAGGAAGTAGTTTGCATAATAGATGCTGCTAAGCTAGAAGTCAAAATAGATAGCGATCATGTCAGCGGAAGTATAAAAATTTCAGCAGTACCATCAGCTGCAAATTACATACTTCCAAAATACATAGCTAATTTTTCAAAAAAATATCCAAATATAGACATTGAGCTAGCTATGAAAAGTTTTGATGAGGTAAAAGAAGATTTAATAAATTTAAATGCAGATATAGGTATTATAGACAGAAAAATTATGTCTGATGATTTCGAACAACAAGAATTCTTTAAAGAAAGTATGAAGTTGATTTTCCCTTATGATTACAAAAGTTATATATCTAATATACATTCTTATGAAAATTTGAGTGGAAAAAATTGGATTTTAAGGGAAAAAGGATCTGGTACAAGGTTCCTTACAGAATATTTTCTAAACAAAAAACAGATAATCCCCAAATCTGTTTTCATCATAGGAAGTAGTTATTCAATAAAAGAGGCTGTAAAAAATGGAATGGGAATTTCTATTTTATCTGGTTCCGCTTGTAAGCAATTTGAAAATTCTAATGAAATATTCTGTGTTGATATAGATAATGAATTTTCTAGAACATTCTATTCTATTTCTCAGAAAAACTTCAAACCCAAAAGATCAGTTTCATTATTTTTAGATGAGATAAAAAATGAATATAATCAAATTTAATAATTCTAAATAGTTCTATTCTAGCTATACAAATATTATTTATTTTTATAAACTATATTACAAATACCTTATAAATAAAAAAGTCATCCCTTTTCAGAGATGACTTTTTTTATTTTATAGATATTATATTATACCTCTTATTTCATCAAGAGATTTTATTCCTTCCCTATCCATAAAATCATTAAGGTCTTTTATTATTTTTGTTCCTATTTCTGGATCCATAAAGTTTGCAGTTCCTACCTGAACTACAGTAGCTCCAGCCATTATAAATTCTATAACATCTTCTGCTGTAGATATTCCACCTATTCCTATTACTGGTATGTTTACGGCTTTACTTACTTCGTATACCATTCTAAGAGCTATAGGTTTTATAGCAGGTCCTGAAAGTCCAGCAGTTACATTTTCAAATACTGGTTTTCTTCTTCTTATATCTATTGCAAGGGCTTTAAATGTATTTACTAAAGATACACCATCCGCACCTTCTTCTTCACAAACTTTTGCCATTCCAACTATATCCTCTGCATTTGGAGATAGTTTTACAACTAGAGGGTGTTTGCAAACTTTTCTTACTTCTCTTACCACTTCTCTAGCTACTTCATTTTTTATTCCGAAAGCCATTCCTCCAGCTTTTACGTTAGGGCAAGATATGTTAAGTTCTACCATATCTATATCCTGATTATTTAAAAGTTCAACACCTTTTACGTAATCTTCTAGGCATCCTCCACCAACGTTAGCTATTCTAACACAGTTTAGATTTCCGAAGAAAGGCATTTCGTGGTCTATAAATCCCTGTACGCCTGGGTTTTCAAGCCCAACACTGTTCATTATTCCTGATGGAGTTTCGTGTATTCTTAAACCGTTGTTTCCTGGTTTTGCATTTAAAGTAAGACCTTTGCTGCTTACTCCACCTAGTTCATTTATATCGTAGTATTCATTGTATTCTTTACCAAATCCAAATGTTCCTGAGGCCATTACTATAGGATTTTTGAATTCTATTTCTCCAAATTTTACTCTTAAATCTGCCATTAGAAAATCACATCCTCTCCCCAGAATACTGGACCGTCTTTACAAGTCTTTTTATTTCCGAATTTTGTTTTACAAGTACATACTAGACATGCTCCTACACCGCAAGCCATGTGATTTTCAAGAGAAATCATTATTCTTGTATTTGTACCTTCACACATTTTAACTAATTTTTCCATCATTGGTGTTGGTCCACAAGATAGTATGTAGTCGTAATCTTCTACATTTAGTATATCTGTTATGAATGTATTTCCTGTAGTTGTTTTTACTTCATTACAGAATTCTTTGTATTCATCTACTAATATCGCTTCTTCTCTGAATCCAAGATATGCATCGCATCCAGGTATAGTTTTAGCTACTAAGTAAAGAGGTGCTACACCTATTCCACCACCAACTAAAGCTATTTTTCCTTCTACTTTTTCGTATCCGTTTCCATATGGTCCCTGAAGTTTTATTTCATCTCCTGGAACAAGCTTAGCAAATATTTCTGTTCCTTCTCCTACTACTTTGTAAAGGAATGTTATTCCTTCTTCATCTATGTCATGTATACTTATCGGTCTTGAAAGTACAGGGTATTTGTCCCAAGCTCTTAGCATATAGAACTGTCCCATTTTTCCTTCAAATTTTCCTGCGACTTTCATTCTGTACATATCTTCGCCGATATAACTGTTTTCTATTATTTTGTACATCTATATTCTCCTTCGCATTATTTTTGATAGTTTATTCTGGGTCTTTTATTCCTAGAAGTTTCATTATTAGAGCCATTCTAACATACATTCCAAATTTTGCCTGTTCGAAGTAAACAGCTCTCTTATCATCGTCTACATCAGTAGATATTTCATTCACTCTTGGAAGTGGATGAAGTATTAACATATCTTCTTTTGCATCAGTTAATTTTTCTTTGTTTAATATATATGTATCTTTTAATCTTTCGTATTCTTCTATATCATCAAATCTTTCTCTCTGAACTCTAGTCATGTAAAGTATATCAAGGTCAGGTATAGCTGATTCTAAATCATTAGTTTCTACAAATTCGTGTCCTTTTATAGCTTCTTTAACGCTATCTGGCATTTTTAATTCATCTGGAGCTATAAATACAAATTTTGTATCTGGATATCTAGACATTGCTTTTACTAAAGAATGTACTGTTCTTCCGTATTTTAAATCACCACAAAGTCCTACTGTGTGGCCACTAAGATTTCCTTTTAAAGTTTTTATTGTTAGTAAATCTGTAAGAGTCTGAGTTGGATGCTGATTTCCACCGTCTCCAGCATTTATGAAAGGAACACTACATGCTTCTACCGCTTCAGCTGCTGCACCTGCTACAGGATGTCTCATAGCTATTATATCTACATAGTTAGATACTGTTCTCATTGTATCCTGAAGAGTTTCTCCTTTAGATGTAGATGAAGCTTTAGGATCTGAGAATCCTACTACACGTCCACCAAGTCTGTTCATAGCTGATTCAAAGCTTAGTCTTGTTCTTGTTGATGGTTCATAGAATAGAGTTGCCAAAAGTTTTCCATCACACACATGTATGTATTTTTCTGGATTTTTCATTATTCTCTGTCCAAGAGATAGAACCTCATCTATTTCTTCAACAGTAAAGTCTTCTGGCTGTATTAAATTTCTTGATTTTAACATTTTTTAATTCCTCCTTCTCGGCCTCACTGGACCGAATTTAAAGCTATTAGTAGCTTATCACCTTTACCTATCTAATGTCAACTAAATATATTAATTATATTTTAGCATAATTACAAGAAAGATGATTGTATTATTTTCGCTCCAGGCGATCAAGTCGCATTGTCGCTAAAAATGATACAATCATCTTTCTTATCCACTAGTAAAATTAAATATATTTAGTTGAATCATTAGATAAGCTAAAATGTTCTTCGCTGCATCGAAGCTTGGAGTAAAAATCACATATTTTGTATTCTCGAAAGTAATCAAATAAAAAGAGCCATCTTATAAATCTGCAAGATGACTCGTTTATATCATTTAAATTTTATTATAATACTCTTCTTGCTGTTACAAAATGACTTGAGTAGTAATCTGATGTTATGTCAGTTACTTTTACTACTTCTCCACTGTGAGGTGAATGTATCATACATCCATTTCCTACATATATACCAACATGACTTACTCCACCACTTCCATCTGTTGTGAAGAATACTAAATCCCCTGGCTGAAGCTGATCTCTAGTTATTTCTGTTCCTACATTTGCCTGATCAGAAGACACTCTTGGCAGAGATACCCCTACAGAGTTTATATATACATACTGTACAAATCCTGAACAGTCAAATTTATCAGGACCTGTTGCACCCCAAAGATATGGGCTTCCTTTTTTAGAATATGCTAAGTTTAATACAGCCTGTGCACTGTAGCTATCTACAGAAGGAACATCTATTATATTTCCATCTACGTCTACAGTAGGTACTACAGGAGCTTCATCTGTTACATAATCAGCGTGAACATATCCTTCTTTTCCCTGATTTCTAACCTGTATCCAATCACCTTCCTGCTTAACTACTACTAGAGCACTTCCTTTATCTAATTCTTCTAATACTTCTGAAGATGTATTGTCCGCTGCTCTTAGGTTTAATGTAGATGCTGTAGTAAATGCAACACCTTCTGATATAGCAACATATTCAGAAGCTATCCAAGCATCATCTTCACCATCTTCAACATTAACCCATTCTCCCTGGATTCCTTTAACCTTAAACTGTTCTCCTTCTCCAGCTACTCTTTTAGTATTTCCATCAACTCTTACATTTACTGATTTACCATCTTTTACAGTTGCTACTTTATATGGAGATTCTTTATATTCATCTATTGTTATTCCTGTTTCTGTATCTGGTACAGCATTTATATCATCTATCTCATCCGCACTTGCTAACACTGTCCCTGTAGCTACCATAGCAACAGATACAACTAATGAAAGTAATTTTTTCTTATCCAAATCTAACCCTCCTCAAAATTTATTATTTATATATTTCTATTTACATTATCGTCTTTTTTATTTTTATTTATACATTTCAAAATTATTATCTTATATTCTATTTTTCAATACATATACAATATATTATACCTTGTAGAATTTATAATGTAAATAATTATGTCACCTTTGAGTTGCAGTTATTTTCTGCTTTCATACTTTTTAAACTTATTATTTT
>URRU01000132.1 GCA_900550335.1 uncultured Clostridium sp.
ACAATTAACGCACAAGCACTTGGTATTGTTGCTGGAATCATATACACCCTTGCGCAGACTTCACAATACACACTAAACGATACTCCTGCTGCAAAAAACGCTGCACCTGGAGCAAATCCCATATATATAGAAGTTATCTTATATACAAACCAACCTATAGCACCACCTACACCTGCAACTCTAAGGGTTCTTCCTTTTATATTAAATAATATACCAAACCCTACAGCTACACCATACGCCGCTACAGTTTCAATCAATATTCTTATCATTTAAAAGAATCCTCCTCTCAGATACCAGTTTAGAACTAATGCCATTCCAACAGCCGTTGCAGTCCCACTAAATATTACTTCTGATAACTTAGCTGTTCCAGCAACAAGCTGACCATCCAGTATATCCCTTATAGCATTTGTTAGTGCAAATCCAGGAACCAAAAGCATTATTACTCCTGCTATTATGTAGTCCATTGTTTTTAACACTCCACCCTCTACACATACAACAGAGGACATAGCTATAAATGCCGCACAAATTATATTAACAAAAAATTCGTTAAGGTTCTTTTCAGATAAATATTCTTGTAAAATCTTTGTAACCATCCCTACAAGAAAAGACATTATAAAATCTATTTCTCCTCCTCCAAATAAAATAGAGAAACAAGATGTCACAAGTCCTGCACCAAGTATAGTAATTGTATATGAATAACTTTCTTTCTTACAAATCTGTTCTAGTCTTTCCTCGCATTCATCTATACTTAGCTTTTCATAAGCTATATTCCTAGACAAAGCATTTATATTTTTCATCATATTTAAATCTGTAGATCTCTCGTTTATTCTCTTTACCACTGAATAAACCTTTTTATTTTTATAAACTGATAATAATAATGTGGTCGGTGTTGCAAAGACTTCTGCATTATCTATCCCAAATGCCATACAAAGTCTTTGTATCGTATCCTCTACTCTATAAATTTCTCCACCACATTTTAGCATGTTTCTACCAGCTTCAGCAGCAAAGTTGAGGATTCTATCTATATCCTCAAAGTCTCTTTCCATTTTTTTACCTCCTTATTTACTTTTTTACACAACTTTATACACTGAATTCCTTGTTATTAAGGAATTCCCTTTAACAACTCTAAACAATTATACAACATTTATACACTGAATTCGCCATAAATTATACATTTCTATAGATTAGATATTGTTCTATAGTTTTTGATTATAAGTTCAAAATATTGATTAGTTCAAAAATTTTATTTTTGTGTAAAATCAATGATTACAAGTCTTTTTCTATGTTATAATACAGATAATATATAAATTTTAAAAATTCAAAAATATTTTACTCTTTTAAAGGAGGTAAAAATGAAAATAGCAGTTTGTCAAATGAAGGTTTGCGACGATAAAGATAAAAACATATCACATGCATTAGATATGATAGATAAAGCAGCTAATAATGGTGCTCAAATTATAGTCTTACCAGAGATGTTTAATTGCCCTTATGAAAATAGTTACTTCCCGGTATTTGCTGAGGAGTACCCAGGAAAAACTACTGAAGCATTAAAAAATGCAGCAAAGAAAAATTCTATTTACTTAGTTGGTGGAAGTATACCAGAATCAGAAAATGGAAATATCTACAATACTTCATTCATATTTGACAGAAATGGAGAGCTTATTGGAAAACATCAAAAAATGCATCTTTTTGATATAGATGTTGAAGGTGGTGTATCTTTTAAAGAATCTGATACACTTTCTGCCGGAAATAAGGTGACTGTTGTAGATACAGAGTTCGGAAAAATAGGTGTTGCTATTTGCTATGATATAAGATTTCCCGAACTTTCTCGTTTAATGGCTTTGGAAGGTGCCGAACTTATTATTCTTCCTGCAGCGTTTAATATGACAACTGGACCTGCACATTGGGAGCTTTCTATAAGAATGAGAGCACTCGATAATCAGGTTTATTTTGTCGGAGCTGCACCTGCTAGAGATGAATCCGCATCTTATGTAGCTTTTGGAAATTCTAGGGTTGCAGACCCTTGGGGAAATATAATAGCTACTGCAGACGAAAAAGAATGCATAATATACGCTGATATAGATAAATCCTATACTGAAAAAGTAAGAAATGAACTTCCATTATTAAAACATAGAAGAACAGATTTATATTCAGTGAACTTTTTTTAATTTTTTTAAAAAATAGTTCAACTTTTTGACTATTTTGTGTTATAATAGATTTTGCAAAAGGGAAAAACACCCTCAAAATCCGAACACTTTTCGGATTAAGTAAAAAAGACTATAATTAATTTTTATATATTCATTGGAGGAAAAGGCATGAAAAAAGTATACACAGGTAAAACTAAAGACGTTTTTGAATTAGACAACGGTAATTTTGAATTATTATTCAAAGATGATTGTACTGGTAAAGATGGAGTATTCGATCCAGGCGAAAACTCAATAGGTTTAACAATAGAAGGTATAGGTAGAGAAAACTTAAAAACTTCTGTTCACTACTTTGAATTATTAAAAGAAGCAGGAATAAAAACTCACTACGTTAGTGCTGACATAGAAAGATCAACTATGGAAGTATTACCAGCTAAAGTTTTCGGTAAAGGTGTAGAAGTTATATGCCGTTACAGAGCAGTAGGAAGCTTCATAAGAAGATACGGAGAATACATAGAAAACGGAGCTAAATTAGACGCTTACGTTGAAGTTACTTTAAAAGACGATGAAAGATGTGACCCATTAGTTACTTCTGAAGGATTAGAAGCTTTAGGAATAATGACTCAGGCTCAGTTCGATCAGATGAAAGAAAGAACTAGAAAAATAACTGCAGTTGTTGCTAAAGACTTAGAAGAAAAAGGATTAGAATTATACGACATAAAATTCGAATTCGGATTCTACAATGACGAAGTTATATTAATAGACGAAATAGCTTCAGGAAACATGAGAGTTTACAAAGATGGCGAAATAGTTGATCCAATGGACTTAACTAAAATGATATTAGCTTAATTAATAGAAATATAGGACTGTTGCAATTTTTGCAACAGTCTTTTTTTATATAATATGTTTTGAAACACAAGAAAAAGAGATTATTACCAAATATGTAATAATCTCTTTTTTCTGTTGAGAGTATAATTATTTATTTTATAAAAGATAGGATTTCTCTTATATCTTGTATTACAAAGTCGGCACCTGCATCTAAGTATATTTTTCTTACTCTTTCGCAGTTTGTTTGTTTTTCTTCTTCACTTAGTGAGTTGTATTCTTCTTCTGTAAGTCCCATTTCTGAGCTTCCTTCAACTATTCCTATTGTAAGTAGTCCAGCATTTTTCCCTTCTTTTATGTCAGATACTGTATCCCCTACTTTTATGGCATTTTCTGTAGATGTTACACCTAGTGCTTCAAGATTTCTAAATACCATATATGGTTTTGGTCTACCAACTCCATTTGTAGAATCTGGGCTGAACCAACAGTCAGGTTCATATCCCGCTGCTTTTGCTTCTCTTGTAACTATTTCCATCATTTTATCTGTATATCCTGTTGTAGATCCTATTTTTAAACCCTTTTTTCTAAGTTCTGCTATAGTTTCAACAACGTATGGTTTTGGTTCTGCAAAATTGTGAAGTATTGATAATAATTTTTTTTCAAATATTTCGTGCATTTCTTCTGCATCTTTATCTGTAGGTTTTCTTCCATGAACTTTTTCAAATTCAGAGTTTATTCTTTCCATTTTTAGCATTGTTTTTATATGGTCTAATTTAAGCATTCCCATTGGTTTTCTAGTTTCTTCCATAGTAGGTTCTACACCGTATTCTTTGAATACTTCAACAAAGGCCTGAACTGGTGCAAAGCATCCGTAGTCTACTGTAGTTCCTGCCCAATCGAATATTACTGCTTCTGTTTTATTACATTTCATTTGCTTTTTCCTCCATGAATCCTTTTATTATCTCAGCTAGTTTAATCATATCTTCTTCGTATATTTCACCAATGTTACCTATTCTGAATGTATCAGCTTCTGTAACTTTTCCAGGATATATTGCATATCCTCTTTCTTTTATGTATTCGTACATTTCATTAAATGAATAGTTGTGTATTTCTGGATAAAGGAATGTAGTTATTATTGGAGACTGATGTTCTAAGTCTATGTAAGTTTTTATTCCTAGTTCTTCCATTTTTGCTATTAAAGTTCTGTTATTATTTAAATATCTTTCGTATCTTTTAGCAATTCCGCCTTCTTCCTGTAGTTCTTTTATTGCCTGAGCAAATGCTAATACTACATGTGTTGGTGATGTGAATCTCCATTTACCATCTATATCCATAGTTTTGAACTGATCGTAAAGGTCTAGTGCTAAACTTCTAGCTTTACCTTCACATTTTTTAAGTGCTTCTTTTTTAGCTATTATGAATGAAAATCCTGGAACACCCTGTATACATTTATTTGAACTACTTATTATAAAGTCCGCTCCTAGTTTTTTCATATCTATTACAACTCCACCAAAGCTGCTCATTGCATCTACTATAAATGTTTTTCCATGTTCTTTTACAACTTTTGCAACAGATTCTATATCATTTAATATTCCTGAAGTTGTTTCGCAATGTACCATAGATACATGAGTTATTTCTTTATCTTCCTTAAGTATTTCTTCTACTTTTTTAGCACAAGGTATTTTGTTGAATGGCTCACTGTAGACAACTGCATCTATTCCAGCGTGATTCGCTATATCTTTCATTCTTTTTCCGTAAGCCCCATTTTCACATATTAAAAGTTTTTCATCTGTTCCTACTGAGCTTGTTATTACTGATTCAACTCCAAAAGTACCACTTCCCTGCATTAATATCACTGTATAATCTTCTTCTGATGCATTTGCAAGTTCAAGTAAGTCTTTTCTGATTTTCTGTGTTATAACTTTATAATCATTATCCCATGTACAATGATCTACCATCATAACTTTCTTTACTGTTTCACTTGTTGTAAGTGGTCCTGGTGTTAATAGTTTGTAATTCATAATCTTTCCCTCTTTCCAATATTTATCTATAATTTTTTTATTTTATTTTCAAATTTTATACATCAATAAATTTACAATCTTCTTTGTAATTTAATACTTTATTTTTTATCTTATTATATATTTCGTA
>URRU01000133.1 GCA_900550335.1 uncultured Clostridium sp.
GTGTTCACAGGATGAAGTTAATGCTATGTTTAGAGATGCTTCAGAAAAAGGATTCGATTCTTCAATTTTAGAGTACTATGATATAGAGGATCTTGATATGTCAACTGTGAATCGGTATAGAAATAGATTCTCTGTTATAAATCTTAACCATGCATGGCATAATTTGTCTGATGAGGAGTTTCTTATTCAATTAGGTGCTATGGACAAGGATAGAAAGACTAAAAAAGTTTGGCTAACGGTTGCAGGTCTTTTAATGTTTGGAAAAAGTACAAGTATCAGAAGTTATTTCCCATATTTTAATCTAGATTATCTAAAAATGGTAAATATAGATGAAGATTTGAGATACAATGAAAGATTTACTATAGATGGAAGATGGGAGAGTAATCTATTTAATTTCTTTACTATAGTTATAAATAAGTTGTCAGAGGATATTCCAATTCCATTTAAGTTAAAAGGAATAACGAGAATTGATGATACGTCTGTTCATCGGGCAATACGTGAAGCCTTTGTAAATGCTATTGTTCACGGTGATTATTCAGTACAGGGAACTTTAAGAATTAAAAAGTTTAAAGATAGGTTTGAATTTTATAATCCAGGTTGTTTAAAGATTCCTGTTGCTGATATTTACAAAGGTGGAACTAGTAAATGTAGAAACCCATTTATACAAAAGATGTTTAGAATGATTGGATTTGGTGAAAATATAGGTTCAGGATTTTTCAAGATATTAAAAGCTTGGAAAGAGCAACAGTGGGCAGTTCCTATATTAGAAGAAAATTTTGCTACAAATGAAGTTGTATTGAAACTTAATATGATTTCTTTGGTTCCAGAGGTTTACATGGGAAAATTAAAAGAAATTTATAGAAGTAGTTTGGATTTATTGAATGCAGATGAAATAAAAATTCTTGTAACAGCAATAACTGAGGATCAAGTAACTAATGCAAGAATGCAGTGCGTTACAGATTTACACCCTAATGATATTACAGAATTACTTAGAAGTATGGTAAATAAAGGATTCTTGATAGAAGAAGGTTTTGGTAGAGGGAAGAAGTATATGATAAATGAGGAATTCTGCTGTGAAGAGAGTGATTCTAGTTTTGATGTTGTAGGAGAGGAATCTGATGGGAATGATGTTGATAATTATGAAATTACTCTAGTTAATTCAAAACTTAATGACATTGAGAGAGAGATTTTAAATATTATTAAAAGTAAAGGATTTACAACAACTAAGATTAATACAGAAAGTTTAGAAATTAGTCAATATAAAAGCATTAGATATTGTAATAATCTTATTGAAAAAGGAGCTATTAAAAAAGAAGGTAAGGGTAGAAATGTCAAATATGTATTAGTTAATTAATAGTGTATGCAACGATTATATGTTAATCGTTTGATTTTTGAAACAATTATGCAATGATTAGCTATTAATCGTTTGATTTATGCAATGATTATTCAACAATTAAGCATTAATTATTTGATTTATTCTACGAAAATGTAATAGTAAACTGTTAATCGTTTGATTGTATAGAACGTATGTTTTTTGAATTTATTGAGGCAAAAATAGACTTACTAAGCAAGTCTATTTTTGTCTCTTTTTTTATATGTTTTTATGTTAAACATTTGGATAAAAGAAAAGACGAGGAAAGATTCCTCGTCTTTAATTTTGATATATAAACTTGTAGTTAGTTTAAATTTAATTATTTTGCTAAACCAACTCTGTCAGCTATTGTTTTTAATACATCTCTAGCTACACCGTGACCTACCTGGTATACATATAAACCTGTTCTAGTAGCTTTCTGTTCTAATGTTTCTATCTGAGCGTTAGATAATTTCTTTGTTCCAAGTACTATTGGTGCATTATCTTTTACTGCTAATGATGTTGCTGTTAGTGCATCTATTAATTCTGATTTTTTATTCTGTCCATCTTTAGATACAACTAATTTTTTAACAGAAGCATTTCCATAATATCTATCTATTACAGCTGCATTTGTTGCCTGTCTATTAGAACCTGATACTCTATCTATTACAACATTATTTGCTTTTAATAAAGCTTCTGTTTCTTTAGATACAACATTTTCTCCACCTACTATAGTTGCTGATATAGCTTTTGTATCATATTTATCATTTTTCCAATCTTTTATAGTATCTAATGCATCTTCTGATAATCCTTTTTTAGATTCTACTATTATTGGTCTTATTCTTTTATTTGTTCTAGCTGCTGCTCCAGCTGCAACTGGTGCTATTGACATAGCATCTGCTTCACCTTCTGCACCTACTATAAATGGATTTGCTATATCTACATTTTCTTCAAGTCCATCTTTAAGTATTACTTCAGCTACTTTTAATGAAGTTTCTTCTCTGTTATCTCCACCAGCTCTTACTACTCTTAATCCGTATTCTTTTAACTGGTTTTCTAATGATTTTGATATTACTGTTTCTCCACCTACTAAGTATATAGTTACTTTTCCTAACTGTCCAACTTTCTGTTCAGCTATTAATTCTTTTATATATTCTTTTGTTGCTTTAGGAAGAGAATCTGATTCTGTTAATAATATTGGTGCTACTTTCTGTTTATCTAAAGGATTTCCAGAAGTATAATTTTTGTTCCATGCGGCTGCTGCTAAAGGAGCTGCAGCAAGTCCATCTACTAATGCATTTCCATTTACTAATACGATATTTCCGTTTTTAGCTACATCTTTTATATGAGCATTTTCTTTTGCTACTTTTACAGCTGTTTCATATCTATTATCTCCTGCTAATACATCTACTAATGGAGTTCTATTTTCCATCCATCCTCTGAATAATTCTAACTGAGCTTTATTATTAGATGATACAGTAACTAGATTTTTTTCTATTAATTTATCTGGATCACCATTTTTATCAGCTGAATATGTTTCAAATTCTATTCCAAAAGTAAATATTCCATTTTTAGAATCTGTAAGTGAAGAAGCAACATGTCCTACTTTAAGAGTTCCATTTTCTGGGAATTCTTTTAGTGCAGCAAGCAAATCCTGACCTTTATTTGTTAATAATAATCCATCATATAAATCTGATAATTTAACAACTACTTCACTATCAACATCTGATACAGTTACTTCTGCTAAAACTTTACCATCTATAGGGCTTCCTTTAGGTATATTAACAGTAGTTTTATATGTATTGAAACCTGCTAGATCACTCCAATCAGAAGAATCAGTTCTTCCACTTAATATTTTTCCATCAGCGTCTATTGGTTCTTTAAATTCTAATTTTTTGTCTCCAACTTTTAATTCTATTGTTTTTAGATTTAATTCGTCAGTAGCTATTCTTGTAGTTACTACTAATACATCTCCATTCATTTCCATAGATTCTACTGCTGGAGCTTTAGCTTTATTATTTTTGAACCATGTAACTGTATCTTCTAATTCTTTTTTATTAGAATATGTTACTTCAGTTTCTACTTTGCTAGCTTCCTGAGTTGCTATGTAATATTTTGTTCCTACTTTAACAGCTCCTCTATCTATAACTGTTATAACATCATTAGCTTTTGCCTTATTTATTTCATCTTCCATTTCTTTTATTTTGGCATCAGTTATTTCATTAAAAGTCTTAACACCAATTTTAACTTCATAAACAGATGTGTTTCTTACATCTACATTACCAGAAGCAGTTTTAACTGATTCATTTTCTTTTACATCAGCATAAACTTTTGATAATAGTAAATTTCTTAATTCTTTAACTAATGTACCTCTGTTTGAGCCATTAACTGTATATTTTTTTCCTGTTGTATCATCTAATTCCCAAGTGTCATTAGCATGATTTGCAGTTGCTGCAAGAACTGGTGCTACACTACTTGCTAGCATTGCTCCTGCCATTACTACTGATAATCTTTTCTTATTCATTATCTTTTTACCTCCGTTTTCCTTTTTTATTCGTTACATCTCTTTTTTTCTCTATTCTCTTGCTCTTTCGACGCAATTCTTTATTCTTCCACAGTTTTATTGTACGGAACGCACGACCACCACCAACCAAACACAAACTATAAAATATCCAGAAATAAAATGAATTTATAAATATTGACATAGTATAAAAAGTGGGGTACTATAATAATATAAATAAATAAGATGTCAATACCCCTGCAGACTTAAATGTCCAGTTTGATTCCTATGGAATCCCTGAGCAGGGGTTTTTTTATGGAGAAAATACTATGAAAGAGAATTTAACTTTTTTACAGCAAGCTGAATTATTTAAAAAAAGAGGAGTTAAAATAGATAATTTAGAGTCAGCAGCTCAAAAGCTTGAAACAATAAGCTATTATAAGTTAAAAGAATTTGCTGAACAATTTAACGTAAATAAAAATAAATATGATGTAGAGCCAGAATATAGAGATATAAGTTTTGAAGATATTGTAAAAAGATATTATCAAGATAAAAATTTAAGAATTTATTTAATACATGCATTAGAAAAAATAGAAGTTTCATTAAAAACTAGAATAGGATATGAATTAGGAAAGCTAGGTGCATATGGATACCTTAATGAAGGTAGTTGGATGGATAGGGGAGTAAACTTCGAAAAAAATAAAACTTCCTTTAAAGATATATTTGATAAACATTGTAATAAAAAAACAACTAATATAAAAGAGGAGGATTATCCATCAGTTTGGATATTTGTAAACTCTTTGATGTTTGGAGAAATTGTAAAAATATATGAGTTTATGTCTAGAAAAATAAAATGGAATATAGCAAATTACTATAAACTAGATATAAATGAATTGGGTTCTTTTATTAGAACAATGAGATTAATAAGAAATCTATCAGCTCATAATAATAAAATAATTGATTTGAAGCTAAGATCTATTTCTAAAGTTAAGAATGAATGGAAGGAATATTTAGAAGATTATAATAAAAAAGATAGTTGTCATTTGGCATTAATAATTTTAATGATTAAATATTTTATAGATATAATAAATCCTAAGTATAGCTATAAAAATATAATAAAGACTGTAAAATCTATAATAGGCGGATCTGATGATAAGGCTAGATGTATAGGTTTTAAAGATAAAGAAACTTTTGAAGATATATTTAAGATAGAGTAAAAAATATATTTGTAAT
>URRU01000134.1 GCA_900550335.1 uncultured Clostridium sp.
TTTATACTTCTCAAAAGTATTTCTAAATCCATGTTCCCAACTTAATCCCGACATATGTTCTGGAGAATTTACATATATGTAGTCTTCCATATCCTCTTGACCTTGATAGAATCTTGCAAATTGGAAAGCATGATATTCACCTTCTCTAATATAATAATACACAGTTTCTCTATCAAGTCCAAATTCTGTCAACTCATCATAGATTTAAAACCTTCCACTAAATAAAAAACATTTCTCGCCCTCATCCCTAATAACAACAAAGAATCAAAATAAAAACGTTCCCCTATGCAAAAAGGCAAGAAAGGTACAACTTCAGTGACTATCTGCAGACGATTTCGTCTTTAGCCTCGAACAAAGTTCGAGCTAGACGAAGAAATCGTCGAAGCCAGGAACGAAGTGTACCTTCTTGCCTTTTCTTACATAAGAACCCTTTTATTTTCGATTCTCTTTGTTATTCTATTTCTATCAAAACTTTCTAATATTATCATGCAGTTCTTTCTACTTGATCCTATTAAATCTCTATACTCTCCAAGAGTAATTTCTCCATGCTCATTAATATAATCAACAAGCATCTTCTTAGCCTTATCATAAGTTTCCATATCCATAATATATCCATCACCAAGCATAGCAACAGAATCTCCTATCATAGCATCTAGAACCTCTTTAGCTCTAACATCTTTTTCTGTTATTTCCTCTATAGTTGGAACAGATTCAAATCCACATTTCTTAAGCATTTTCTGCATTCTGTTTCTATTTTCTTTCTGTTTTTCATTGAAAACAACTTCGAAATCTTTAAGCGAAACAATATTTCCAGCGATTTTAATAAGTCCATCACCTTCAAGTGAAGCAAGAACTATATCAAATTCCTTTGGTTTGAATTTACTTTCAACCTTAGATTTTAACTCTTCCTTTAAAATACCTGGTTTTAATCTATTGTGTTTATGGTAATCTGCAAGAAGTTCATTTACCTTTTCAGATAATTTTTTGTAGTGATTAATATGTATATACATACTTCCAATCACAAATATCTTACCTTCTTCAGATAATTTATCTAAAGCTTTTCTTATATCCTCTTCATGAGCACCACTATAACTCATCATATCCTTAACTGTTGGATAATTTTTAGAGTTGTGTTTTAAATATTCTTCAAGAATATCGTGAAGTTCACCTTTTTCTTTAACTTTTAAAGTTTCTATTACATCTTCATCAAATCTCTTATGTTTTTTAGGTGAAGCATCTATTATAACACCACCACCTATTGTCACCATTGGTGAATAACTTCTTACAACAAAAGTATCTCCCTTTTTAGATACTATACTTTCTTCAAGTCTTAACTGAACAAATCCACTTTCTCCCGGAGCAATCTCTTCCTTATCAAGAGGAACTGCTCTACAAAGAATTTCTCTTGTTCCATGATATAATCTTAATCTATCCCAATGTTTTAAAGTCTTATCTACATGCTTGATTATATTCATCTTAACATCTAACATCATAGACTCTTCAAGTGAATCTGGAGCTGCAAGAACATCTCCTCTTCCAATCTCATCTTTTTTAACATTAGAAATATTTATAGCTGTTCTCTGTCCAGCATAAGCAGTATTTTCATCTTCACCATGAACCTGAATACTTCTTATCTTAGCTTTTAAATTTTCTGGATATACTACTAAATCATCATCAACGCTTATCTTACCTTCAAGAAGAGTACCTGTAACAACAGTACCATGACCTTTTATTGTAAATACTCTATCTATATTAAGTCTTGCTGGTGAGTTTTCGTTCTTTTCTTCTATCTGCTCACTCATATCATCTAATTTCTGAATAAGCTCTGGAATTCCTCTCTTAGATACAGAGTCCACTTCTAGTATTTCAGCATCTTCAAGGAATGTACCTTTCATTCTTTCTTTTATATCTTCTTTAACTAATTCTCTAAATTCTGGTTCTACCATATCACTCTTAGTTAATACTATTAACCCATTTTTGATATTTAAGAATGATAATATATCTATATGCTCTACTGTCTGAGGCATTACACCTTCATCAGCTGCAACAACAAGCATTACCATATCTAGCCCAGATGCTCCTGCTAGCATGTTTTTTATAAATTTTTCATGCCCAGGAACGTCTACTATACCTACTCTCTTTCCACTAGGTAAGTCGAAGAAAGTAAATCCTAGATTTATGGAAATACCTCTTTTTTTCTCTTCATCAAGGGTATCTGTTTCTCTACCAGTTAAAGCCTTGATAAGTGTTGTCTTACCATGGTCTATATGTCCGGCAGTCCCTACTATAATGTGTTTCATATTTTAATTCCTCCTAATTTCGAATCCGCTTTCTAAAATTTTTACTCAAATCAGTTAAATAATTTCTTTGAATAAATTTTAGACTACATAAATGCTAATTTAAGCTCATTTGCTACATCTACAAACTCGTCTTCGAATATAGTTCTAACATCAAGAACGTATTTATTATCGTAAACTCTAGCTATTATATGAGAATCGCTAAGTCTTAATTTTCTTTCTAATGTAGATACGTTCATATTATTTGGAGTTATCGCAATTCCTCTTGATTTCATTGTTTCAAGAGGCATAGATCCTCCACCAACCTGAGATAGACATTCTTCTATATGAACATCTGCATCTAGGTTTAATTTTTCTATTTCTGCATATAAAAGATTAGCTTTTCTTTCTAATTCTTCCATAGGCATTGTTATCATTTTAAGTGTAGGTATGTTTTTAACTGCTTCTTCTTCATCTAAGTACATTCTAAGTGTTGCTTCAAGTGCACATATTGTAAGTTTATCGACTCTTAATGCTCTTGTTAGCTGATTTTTCTTCATTGCAGATATGTATTTCTTTTTACCTACTATTATACCTGCCTGTGCTCCACCAAGCATTTTATCTCCACTGAATGTTACTATATCAGCACCCCGGTGTATTGAATCTAGTACTGTTGGTTCATATTCTAATCCGTATTTAGATAAATCTATAAATACTCCACTTCCTAAATCCTCTATTACAGGTAGGTTATGTTTTTTACCTAATTCAACAAGTTCTGCTACAGATATTGATTCTGTGAATCCCATTATTCTGTAGTTACTTGTATGAACTTTCATAAGTGCTCTTGTGTTTTCTGTTATAGCATCTTCATAATCTTTTAAATGTGTTTTATTTGTAGCACCTATTTCAACTAGGTCTGCTCCACTAAGTGCCATAACACTTGGTATTCTAAATGAACCACCAACTTCAACAAGTTCTCCTCTTGACACTATAGCCTCTCCACCTTTAGCCATTGTGCTAAGAACAAGCATAACTGCTGCAGCATTATTGTTTACTACTAAAACATCTTCTGCTCCAGTTAATCTTTTTATCATATCTGTTAAATGAACGTATCTTGATCCTCTTTCACCTTTTTCTAAATCATATTCAAGGTTTGAGTATCTTGAAGCTGCAGTCCATATTTCATCTTTAATTTTTTCGCTTATTAAAGATCTACCTAAGTTTGTATGAAGAACAGTTCCTGTTCCATTTATTACCTTTTTTAAAGAAAGAGCGTAATTATCTCTTGCTTTTCTTTCTGTTTCTTCTATTACTTTTTCTATAGTAAGAGAGAATTTTTCAGCTTCTTCTTCTGTTTTTATAGCGACTATTGTCTGTCTATTTTTATCTATTACTTCTCTTATAGATTCTAGTACTATACTTCTTGGATATTTTTCTATTAATTCTTCAATTTCTTTCTGTGATAATACTTCATCTACTGAAGGAAGCATTTTAAATAATTCTTTTTTATTCAACCTGACCACTCTTTCTTTTTAATATTTAAATATTGTTTTCCCTTATTTGATTATATCACATGTATGTATTTTCCGTTTTCATATTTTTCTTTAACTTCACCTATTACTTCTGCAACTATTGAACCATTTGCAAGCATGTCTTTTACTATATCTTCTGCCTGATCAGCTCTAACTGCAACAAGTAATCCTCCTGATGTCTGAGGATCATATAAACAGTCTTCTATACATTCTGGTACACTTTCATCCTTCATTACATCATCCTGTATATAACCCATGTTGTTGTATGCTCCTGATGGAACTATACCCATCTGAGCCATTTCTATTGCACCTTCTAATATAGGTACATTTTTTGAATCTATTTCTATTGTTACATCTGATGCTTTAGCCATTTCCATAGCATGTCCTAATAATCCGAATCCTGTTATATCTGTTATTGAGTGTACTTCAAATTTATTAACACTCATAGCCGCATATTTATTTAGATGTACCATTGTTTCTATTACTTTATCTACTACTTCCTGAGATACTAAATCTTCTTTCATAGCTGTTGAAAGTATTCCTGTTCCTACTGGCTTAGTAAGTATTAATTTATCTCCCGGCTTAGCAGTTGAATTAGCCTGTACTCTATCTGGATGAACTAATCCTGATACAGATAATCCGTATTTTGGTTCTTTATCGTCTACTGTGTGTCCACCAACTAATAATGCACCACTTTCTTTAACTTTACTAAATCCACCTTTTAATATTTCTGCAAGTACCTGCATATCGTGGCAAGATGGGAAGCAAACTATGTTCATCGCAACTATTGGTTCTCCACCCATTGCGTATATATCTGATAATGAGTTTGCTGCTGCTATCTGTCCAAATATATATGGATCGTCTACCATTGGAGTGAAGAAGTCTAATGTCTGTATTAAAGCTTTTTCATCATCTAATTTATATATTGCAGCATCGTCTGCTGTATCTAATCCTACTAATAAGTTTCCTACTTTTTCGTTGTCATTTTTTGGTAACTGAGATAATACGTCAGCCAGAACCTCTGGCCCTATTTTAGCTGCTCAGCCTCCAGCTGATGTCATTTCTGTTAGTCTTTTATATTCTTTTGCCATTTTAAATTCCCCCTGTTTGTAAATTTTTTCGTTTTTTATTTTTATTTCTCTAATTTTTACTTTTTTGTATATTATCTATTGATTTTTATTTACATATATTGTTTTTTTATTTACATCTATCGTTTTTTTAAATAACTGTGCGCTCTTATATTAACATATTTTTT
>URRU01000135.1 GCA_900550335.1 uncultured Clostridium sp.
AAATAGGGTAATTATATTATGTTCTTAAGAAAAAGCTAATCTTTCTATGCTTTAATAATACACATTCAATATGAATTTATTATCAATGTAATGTAAAACTAATGTGAATTTTTAATTCTTTTTATAAATTTATAAAAAAATCTTCTTACATAAAAAGATTACCCACTCATTAATAAAAAATAAGCTAGTGTAAATCTTATTGCACTAGCTTATCTTTTGATAACTCTCTATTTTTTCATTATTCTCTGTATTAAGCCTTTTATACCTGTAGCTTCTTCTTTAACTACTTTTTCTTTTGTTCCATTATCGCTTTCATCATCAGTGTTTACCTTCATTATGAATTTAACATCACCATTCATATCTTCACCTATACCTGCATAGTTGTCGTAGTCATTTGCTAGGTCTAATAATACATCTTTTGTATCTACTAATCTTTCTATGTCATCTATCTTACCTGTCTTTGAAGATACTTCTGAAGTTACTTCATCATTTGCCTTTTTAACACCATCATAAAGCTGTTTTGAACCACCCTGTAATTTTTTAGTTCCTGCTAGTATCTGTTTAGAGCTTGTTGCTAATTTATCTGAACCTTTTCTAAGCTCTTCTCCACCTGATACTAATTTAGTAGTTCCGTCCTGTAACTGAGTAGTTCCATTGTAAAGCTGCTGACTTCCTTCATAAAGTTTATCTGTTGATCCATCTAGTTTTCCAGAATTTTCTTCAAGAGTTTTTCCTGCTTCTACTAACTGTGCAAATTTTGAGCTATACTGACTTGATCCTGCGCTAAGCTGTGATAATCCTGCAGATAACTGTTTTGCTGCACCAGCTGCTTCTGACAATCCACTCTTAGCTGATGATAATGAACTTTCTGCACCACCTATGCCAGATTCCTGTTGAGAAGATATACTCTGAGATGCCTGACTAAGTTTTATTATTTTCTCTGCAGCTGCTCTAGATGCTTCACTAGCACTTGTATCATTTGCTATAACTTGTGCAGCTGATTCCATTGCTCCAGCTAGTTCTTTATTCTTAGATATAGATCCGCTTAATTCTGATAGACCTCCACCTGCTGAACCTGCATTTGATAGTGCGCTTGATAGCTGTTCTGCACCAGATGCTGCATTTTTTATTCCATTGTCTATATCTGAGTATGCATTATAAAGATTTCCTGTATTTTCTACATACATTGAAACACCTGTTGTAAACTTATTCTGACCTGCACTAAGCCGTTCTATACCATTCATAAGTTTCTGTGCACCCTGATTAAGCATTGGAACATTTCTTCCTATTAAACCTACACCATTTGTAAGTGTCTGTATTCCTCCACTTAAAGTCTGTGTTCCTGCATCAAATTTTTCATAATTTGTAGCTAATTCTGTAGTACCATTATAAAGCTGTTCAGTTCCGTTTAATAATTCTTTTCCAGCATCTTTTAATTTATCTATCATAGAAGTTATATCACCTAAATCACTATCAGAGTCTATATCTTCTAGACTAGACATATCAGATGTAGCTGCTATCATTACTTCTGGAACTTTAAAATCAGTTGTTTCAGCTTCTATAGTTATAGTTGAGCTTATTTTATCGAATATTTCACTATAATCTCCACCCATATCTAAAGAAGCTTCAAGTCCTGGAGATGATATTGCTGTTATTGAAGATGTTTTTCCATCATCTAAAGTTTTTCCTGAACTAGTTTTTATATTCTTAAAGTTTTCTCTAGGCATTAATATTTCTGTAGCTGTTATAAATGGTACATAAACTGTTCTATTTTCTCCAGCTATTTTTACATTTCTAGATTCATTATTTTTTAATCTTATAGTTATCTTAACCTTACCTGACTGACCTTTTATTTCATCTGCAGTTACACTTCTTCCGTTTAATTCATATTCTATATCTGTAGTTATTGGAAGCTGTTTATCTGTCTGCCCCTGATAGTATAGGTCGTCTTTAGTTGTATCCCAAGTTACTTTTTCTCCATCTATTGTTGGTTTTTCATCACCTTTAACATTTTTTATGTTTTTTAAAATACTTTTATCATTTATTTTATCTAGTGAGCCATCTCCACTTAACCATTCTGATACTATATTCTTTTCTACTGTCCCATCTTTTTTAAGTATTGTATATACTGTTTCGTCTTTTTTTATATAACTGCTTTCAGCAAGCACAGGAGATGCTGATGCTGCTAAAATAGCTAATGTACAAACTGATGCAATTGATTTATTTTTAGTTTCCTTTTTCATCTTAAATTCCTCCTCAAATAATATGACGTTTCACTTCTAATTTTTAGGAATGAAATCTTTTGATGTTTTTTCTATTAATTTTTCGCTTATTAATAATAATCCTGGTAGCATAAATAGTATTACAAACATACTTATTATTGCCCCTCTAGCCATTAATGAGCAAAGTGAACTTATCATTTCTAGTTTAGATATTATACCAACACCTATTGTTGAACTGAAGAATGAGAATCCACTTGTTACTATTGAGCGTCCACATTTTTGTATTGCTATTTTCATAGCTTCATATTTATCGTATCCATTTGCAAGTTCTTCTTTAAATCTAGAAGTAAGAAGTATAGCGTAGTCAACTGTAGCTCCTAGCTGTATTGTTCCAAGTACTATAGATGCTATAAATGGAAGAACTGTTCCTGTATAATATGGAATACCTAAGTTTGCAAATATTGCACCTTCAATTGCTGCAACTAGTAAAACTGGTATTGATGCAGACTTAAATACAAATGCGATTATCGCAAATATTGCTATTATAGAAACTGCACTTACCTTTTTGAAATCTGTATCGGCAATTCTTATTAAATCCTCTGTTAGAGGTGCTTCACCGCCGATAAGTCCATCTGGATCATATTTTTTAACTATATTATTTAATTCTCTAATCTGAGCACCACATTCTTTTGTAGCTGCTCTATATTTTGAGTTAATCATTATCTGTTCATATCCACCTGCTTTTACTTCTGAAAGCATACTGTCTGGAATAATATCTTGAACAAATCCTGAACCAACTACTTTTTCAAGTGCTACAACAGAGTTAACTCCATCGACCTTTTCTATTTCACTTACCATTTGGTCAACTTTATATGAATCTAAACTATCTTTTACAAATATCATATCTGTACTATTCATATCGAAGTCTTTTTTCATTTTATTTGTAGCAACTATTGATGGTAAATCATCAGGTAGTGTTTCATCCAAGTTGTAGTATACCTTTGCATTATTATTTCCGTATATTGCTGGTATCATTAAAACTAAGAATAAAACTGTAAGTTTTTTATAATTTCTAATTACAAAATCTGAAGTCTTTTCAAAGCTTGTAAGAATTGTTTTGTGTCTATGGTTGTGTATTACTTTATCAAATGTAAGTATTAAAGCTGGAAGTACTGTAACTGTAGTTAAAACTCCAAGCACAACCCCTTTTGCCATTACTATACCGATATCCTTACCTAATGCTAAGTCCATTGCACATAAAGCAATGAATCCTGCAACAGTTGTAAGTGAACTACCTGATATAGATGTAAATGTATTTGTTATTGCATTTGCCATGGCCTCTTCTCTGTTATCAGTATTCAAAAGTTCCTCGTCGTATCTGTGAAGTAAGAATATTGAGTAGTCCATTGTAACTCCAAGCTGCAATATTGCACACAACGCTTTTGTTATATAAGATATTTCTCCAAAAATTATATTAGTTCCGAAGTTGTAAATTATCGCTATTGCAATATTTGTAAGGAATACAAATGGAATAGCTGTATACTCCATAGTCAAAAGTAAAACTATCATAGTAAGTATTCCAGCAGCTATAACATAAAGTGGCATTTCCTTATCTGATAAATCCTTTGTATCTTTTATAATTCCTGACATTCCACTAAGGAAGGCCTGTTTACCTGCAATACCTCTAATAGTATCAACTGCTTTCATTGTAAGTTCATCAGCAGTACCTTCTTTTAATTTGACTATCATCATAGTCGCATCCCCAGAATAAAGCATATCCCTCATATCCTTAGGTATCATTTCATTTGGAAATGCTAAGTCTATAAAACTATCTTTCCAAATAACTTCTTGCACACCGTCTACCTTTTCGACTTTTTCTTTAATCTTAGCTACATCTTTATCTGGCATATTTTCGATTTCCAACATAGCCAAAGATCCACAGTTAAAATCTTCTTTCATTATCTTTTCTGCTTTCATAGTAGATACATCTTCTGGTAAATAACTAAGTATATCGTAGTTTATATCTGTTTTGATATATCCCATAACTGATGGTATCAAAAGTAAAAATGCTATCAAAAGAATGATTTTACTATGTTTTGCTATCTTATCAGCAATCTTTTTCATTTTTCTCCTTCTCCTTCCCATTTGGACATACCTAATTTTTATAAATATATTATAGGGCGTGCCTAATAAAAAGTCAACATTTTTATAACTTCGTAAAAATGAAGTTTTTATGAAGTTATAAAAAAAATACTACCGAGCTTCATGTCTCAACACGAAATTCGGTAGTATTTATATTAATCACGTATAATTTACTATATTAATTTTTCTAGTTATATTAAATCACTTGATTCAACTACATTATTTATAACTTCCTCAAGATTCATATCATCCTTAAATTCTCTTGCCTCTTGTATTATCTTGTCTATATCTATATCTTCATCAACATTTAAAAGTGCAAATCTTGTTTTAACAACATTAACTATAATATCATCTAAATCTACATTAAGTATTCCTTCGTAGTACTGATTTAGCAATTCACACTCTCCAGCACATCCCATTGCAATACTCATATATAAATCTTTATCATTAAAAGTATAGTTGCTTTCCATTAATTTTTCTTTAAATAAATTTAGAAGAATATTTATATACTCTTTTCTTATAGATCTTACGTTTGAGGCTTCGATATATAATCTAAACACCTTTTCAGATGTAGCTACAGCATGAGTGTATATATACTGACTGATTATATAGTTTGCAACTATATCATTCTCTTTTATTTTTTTTTCTGCTATAGTTCCGTAGATTTTTTCTAGTAATTCCTTATATAGATAC
>URRU01000136.1 GCA_900550335.1 uncultured Clostridium sp.
TAAGAAAATTTTTTTATTTTACACAATTTAGATTCTACAATTGAAAACACTTTCTTACAAGAGAAAAAACATTAATAATTATAGTAATTACCTATGATTATATAAGTAATTATAGATTAAATCTATAAATTAACTAAAATTTATTAGTGTATTTACAAAAGTATTTTTACTTTTTTAAATACACATACCTATGCTAGGTATATAGCATATATATTAAATATATTAAATTAGAATTAATTCTTTAATATTCAAACTAGCAATTAAGTTCTCTATTGATTTCTTCTAAACATTCACTAAACGCACTTTTACTACTACTCTTCTTTCTAAATATCGGTATACTCTGTTTCTTTGCTTTCATCTCAACTATATTGCATATCTTATGAGAAACAGTTGATGTCAATATAACAACTGCATCTGGATTTCCTATAGAACTAGCTAACTTATTAGCTTTCTTTGTACAGACCTTTGTCTTGAAACCTGATTTTTTCCCTAACTCTAAATAATCTTTCTCCATTCTTTCATGACCGCCTACAACTAAAATACTCATATATATTCCGTTACATAAAATCTATAAATTTCTATAAATTACTTATAAAAAACTACAAATTCTATTTCCTAATTCATTGAAGCCTATTTCACTATTCAAAGAATAGCTACTTTAGTTTGTATACTTCTCCAAAGGCTTAAATTCCCGACTAACGTATCGGTACACATTTAGTTTACAGTTCTAGTTGTAAGCTAAATTCTTTAAGTTTAAACTTGCATTAAAATCTCTATCAATTACATTTCCACAGCATTCACATATATAAGTTCTCTCTGATAGACTTAATTTTTCTTTCTTATATCCACAGTTACTACAAATCTTTGATGAAGGATAAAATCTATTAGCAACTATAAATTCAATCCCTTTATTTTTACATTTATATTCTAGCTGTCTGTATATTTCAAAGAATGAACAATCAGCAATTTTTTCGGACAAATGCTTATTTTTCATCATTCCTTGTACGTTTAAGTCCTCAACTACTATCGCCTTTGGATTTTGTTTTACAAGTTTTGTAGTCGCTTGATGAATGTTATTAAGTCTTACATTTGATATTCTTTGATGTTGTTTAAGAATTAAAGTTTCAAGTTTTAGTAGATTTTTAGATTTATTAGATGATTTGGTTTTCATCATCTTGTCGTAATGTCTACTCGCTTTTTTCTGAAGTCTTTTAAGTTTCTTCTTTTCCTTTTTAGTACTAACTCTATTAAAATTCATACCATTTGAACAAGTCATCAATGTTTTTATCCCCATATCAATTCCAATCGGCTCAGTTTTGGGTAGATTATTTTCTTCATCTTCTAAGATACAACTAATACTTAACCAAAACTTAACCCCATCAAATGATATTCTAGGATTTATATATTTACAATCTTTAGGAATCCTATTTTCTGCCATATCCATCCAACCTATAGAAGCAATTCTAACTTTATAATCATCAAACTTTATTCTATACACATCATTATAGAAACTTTTCTTTGATTTCTTTTTACTCTTAAATCGTGGATGTTTAACTTTTTTATTAAAGAAATTTTTGTATGCTTTGCATAAATCTTTTATAGCTTGTTTTGTAACGTTGTTGTTTATTTCGTTAAGCCACTTAAATTCTTCTTTTTTCTTCAACTGTGTAAATTCTTTCCTTAAATCCATATCAGAAATAAATTTTCCACCTTTTTCATAATTTTCCTTTTCTCTAGCTAATGCCCAGTTATATGCAAATCTAGCACATCCAAAGCTTTTAAACATCAATTCCTTTTGTTCTTTATTAGGAAATATTTGAACTTTAAATCCTTTTTCCATATAATCACCACCTTTCTAATAATATTTTTATCTTTCTATTATTATCATGGACAGTAATTATTCTTTTTATACAAGTTCTTTGAAAAAATTTTATAATTTTTTATAAGTAATTTATTCAGTTTTTATAGATTTTATTATTTACCATACAACGCTACTTGTATGATGCCATTTCGCTCACGCTAATGACCTCGACCTTTCGGATACGAGCGTAGACTATTTCTTCACCTACAGCATTACCTGTTTAGGGCAACCCATTTCCACTACCAATAGCTTGTAGTGTACTCCTTCCCAGGATAGTCGTTTGACCTTTCTATTTCTAGATTTGGCGACCAAACATCCATTGTAACGATACTTAGGCTCTCACCATATATCATCTCAACTGTTGTTTCTGAATTTCTTCACATTCATAGAAGTTTCTTTCTATCTTCTATTGTAGTCGTTGAGCTTTAGGAATTACTGGTTTTAAAGTTGTGTCCTATGTAGATTTCTCTACATACGAGGCTTAGTTAAAGTAATCTATAAAATATTTATATATTCTTATATATATTTATAGATTATTTTTAACTGTTAGTTACCTCCTTAAATTTTCAAAATTAAATGAACTCAAAAATTCTTTATATCTAATATTTAAATTAGTATATGTCTCTTAAAAATTTCATTTTCTTTTCTTTTGATAATCGTTATTATGTAAGTTATACTATCATTTAAGGAATTTTCAGTCAATACATCTGAAAGAAACGATAATTTTTTTCGATTTTATTCAATTTTCTATACTAAAACTTTACTATTTTACAAAATAAAAATTAAATAATTACTTTTAAAATAAAAAAAGATAGTCGAAAAATATCAACTATCTTTATAAATACTGTTTAATTTTTTAATACTATCTAATTTTCCTCAGATTGCCCATTTATGCCCAATTCATCTATCTTCTTCTTTATTTCTTTAAGATCTTCAAAAGCAACTTTTTTCTTTGAGGCATCTCTTAAAAGTGCTGACGGATGGTATGTTGCTATCATCCAACAGTTCTTCTTTTTATACCATATTCCATGCTCTTTTGTTATCCTAAATTGTGAATTTATAATTGACTGAGCTGCTATTCTTCCAAGACATATAATAATATCTGGTTTTATTAGGGCAAATTGATACCTTAAATACTCTATACAACAGTTTTTTTCATCTGTCTCTGGGTCTCTGTTTCCTGGAGGTCTACATTTTACAACATTTGCAATATAAACATCGTCTCTTGTTAAATCAATACATTTAAGCATCTTATCTAACAACTGCCCTGCTGGTCCAACAAATGGCACACCTGATAGGTCTTCCTTTTCTCCAGGGCCCTCCCCTATTAAAAGTATCTTGGCATTTCTGTTTCCATCACCGACAACCACATTTGTTCTATTTTCGGCGAGTCTACATCTATTACAGGTTTTACAAGCAGATTCTAAAATCTCCCATGAAAACATAACCTTCACCTAACCTATACTCTAAAATTATATGTTTTAGTTGTGGTCGTGTCCACAATTGCAATCATGGTCATGGCATCCACAGTCGCAATCAGCTGCATGTTCTGCTTCATGAGCTTTTACTTCATCTTCCATAGCCTTAAATTCCTGTACCATAACTTCATATTCTGGTAGGTCTTTTTCTTCGTTTTCTTCACCTCTCCAGTCTGCATACATCATCTGATCTCCATTAGTTAATACAACTCTACCTGATAATGTAACATCATCTATTTCTTCTAATCTTTCTATATGTTTTTCAAGTGCATCTCCTTCCATTGGAGCATCTTCATCTAAACACTGAACTACCATAACTGGAGCGTAGTATCCTTCTTCATCTACAACATTTACTAAAACGTCTATTTCGCCTTCCATACCTTCTGCAAACTCAGATAGTGGCACATTAGTATCTATCATATCTAGTGGCACATATAAATTTTCTGTTAAGTATTTTATTACTCTATCCTGAACTAATTCTTTTGACATTTTTAATTTCCTCCTAAAAATTTTTAATATTTTATTTTTATATAATTATTTTACCACATTATTTTTATAGTTGTTATTTTTATTTAGCTTATTTACATCTCAAAATAAATTTTTTATTAAATAATTTATACTTTTGTAACTTTTATTCTCTATTTCTTACAAATTCGCAAAGTTTTGTAATTAAAATAACATTATTGTAATCGCATTATTTTTCAAAATAGTGTATAGTAAGTATGATGAATATGCAGTATAACTGCAAATTTAAGGAGGAAACAAAATGAAAATTAAACAGAAAATCGCTGCAATTGCACTTTCTGCTACAATGGTATTTAGTAGCTTAGCTTTAGCTTTTGCAGACGGATCTAAAGTCGTTACTATTGGCGCCGACTTAAATGCTCAGCAGAGACAGATGATGTTAGATTACTTCGGTGTTTCTGAAAATGAAGCAATGATAATAAACGTAACAAATGCAGAAGAAAGAAAATACCTTCAAGGTGTTGCAACAGATGCACAGTTAGGTAGAAGAACAATATCTTGTGCCTATGTTGAGCCTACTTCAGGAAAAGATGGTATAAATGTGAAAACTGCCAATCTTACTTGGGTTACAAGCTCTATGATAGCTTCAACACTTACTACAGCAGGTCTAACAAGTGCAAACGTAATAGCAGCTGCACCTTATGCAGTTAGTGGAACAGGAGCACTTACTGGTGTTATCAAAGCATTTGAAGATGCATCAGGAGAAAAATTAGATGAAACTAAAAAGGAACTAGCCAATGAAGAATTAGTAACTACTGGGGACTTAGGTGATGAAATAGGTCAGGATAAAGCTGCTGGAGTTGTAAATGATGTTAAAAATGAGGTTATAAAAGAAGGAACTAGTGATACTACTCAGATAGCTGATATAATCAACAACGTAACTAACAACTACAATGTAACTCTTACACCAGAACAGATTCAGGCACTTACAGCTCTTATGGAAAAAATAGGTGCACAGAACTACAATTATAATGATATAAAAATTACATTAGAAAATGTTAAATTCAATATAAATGAAAACCTTGCTGCACTTGGAGAAAATGTAGATACAGTAGGTTTATTTGAAAAAATTAAATATTGGTTCTCTAACTTAGGTGGAGGTTCTGATACAGGTATATTAGAACAGACTGACGAATCAGCTCTTGGATCTGATGCTGTTGTAAATGCTACTCAGGACAAAGTTG
>URRU01000137.1 GCA_900550335.1 uncultured Clostridium sp.
GTAATAAATGAAGAAAAATATGCTAGATTAAAGAAGTTTTCTGAAAAACAGGGGATAAATATAACAGATATAATAGAATTAATATATGGGTTAATTTTACAGGAATATACATTTGAAAGGGATGTTATGTTTGGTAGTACGATGAACATAATTCCTGTAAGAATAACAACTGAAGAAAATGAGACTTTTACAGAGGCACTGAAAATATTTGTAAAGCAGAAAAATAACTCAAAAGAGTTTTTAACTTATATGTTATCAGAGATAGAAAAAAATAGTCCATTAGATAAAAAATTAATCAATACAATTTTTGTAAGTGGGAATGTTGATATGTATGCAAAAGATATGATTGATGATTTAATGAGGCTTAAGGGGTATGAATTTGCTGTAGATATGGTGGCTGGAGAGGGGACTTTAGTCATAAGGGCTAAATATATGCCATCTAAATACAGCAAAGATACAGCCGAAAGAGTTTTATCTATGTTTGATACAGTTATTTCCCAGATAGTAGAAAATGAAGAAATCAAAATGAAAAATATAAGATTTGTATCTAGGGAAGAGGAAGAAGAGATTTTTGAAGAGTTTAACATGAGCTGTAAGAAAAGACCTCCAGATATGACATTTATGGACGGTTTTTATGAGCAAGTTAAGAAAACTCCGGACAATATAGCCATTAGAGATGAAAAAATGACTATGACATATAGAGAGTTAGATATTGTAACCGAGAGATTTGCTGGGTATTTAAACAGTATAGATATAAAAAGAGAGGATACAGTTGCAGTTATTTTACCGAGAAATATAGGGGTAATAATCGCAGCAGTAAGTATAATGAAAGCTGGAGCAGCAGTATTTCCAATAGATATAAGCAATCCATCTGTTAGGATGTCGTATCTTTTAGAGGATAGCGAGGCAAAGGTCATAATAACTTCTAAAAAATTAGAAAAACAGCTTCCTAAAACAGATAAAAAATTATTATTTATAGAGAATGAATCTATGTTTAACACAGATATTCCTATAACAGAATATGTGTATCCAGATAACTGTGCTTATAGAATCTCGACATCAGGATCTACTGGTAGACCTAAGTGTATGTCGATAGAGCATAGAAGTCTTATGAATATGTGTATGTATGCTATAGACTACATAAATGCGGATGAAAATGATATTTGTGGAGTGTATCTAAGTTTTAGCTTTGATGCAGCAGTTAAGCAGATATTCCCGTATTTGCTTTGTGGGGCGTCGGTCGACATAATTCCAGAGACTGCAAGGGCAAATGAATATACTGTAAATGAATACTGTGAAAAGAAAAAGATAACTATTTTAGCTGTTCCAACAATATTTGCAAAAAGATTTATAAAAAATTGTGATAATAAATATTTGAGGGTACTTCAATCAGGTGGAGATAAGCTAAAAGGATATAAAGAAAGAAATTATAAAATCTACAATGAATATGGGCCAGCAGAATTTACTGTGCTTGCTACATCGTTCTATGTAGATAAAGAGTATGAAAAGATTCCAATAGGAAAACCAATTTATAACACTTATGCCTATATATTCGATATGAACGGAAATATATGTCCAATAGGTGTTCCAGGAGAGCTATGCCTTTCTGGAATACAGATTTCCAGAGGGTATATGCATAAGGAAGAGCTTACAAAAGAAAAATTTGTCGAGAATCCATTCGCATTTGATAAATATACTAGATTTATGTATAAGACTGGAGATTTAGCAAAATGGCTAGAGGATGGAAATATAGATTGCATAGGAAGAATGGATAGCCAGGTTAAGATAAAAGGCATAAGGGTTGAAATATACGAGATTGAGAACGAAATAAACAATATTCCAGAAATAAAAAGCTCTGTCTGTATAGCTAGACCCGATGAAAAAGGGGAGCTTTATCTAAAGGCATTCTATGTATCAGATGAGAATGTAGATCCTAAAAAGGTAAAAAAACATCTTCAAATGTCTCTGCCACCATATATGGTTCCTGAGTATATTATGCAGATAGATAAAATACCAGTTACTCCAATAGGGAAGGTAAATAAAAAGAAACTTCCTAAAGAAAATATACCAGTATAAAATAGGATAATGATAAAAATCTATGGAAATTGTTTTGACAAAGGTACAAAATTGTCATCTATATTCATAGATTTTTCTTATTTTTTGAATGATAATATAAATAAAGAGTTATATAACAAAAAAATTGAACCAATGCTTTCTAAAGATACTCTAAATATTATATGAAGATATTCTGTATTTTATTTACATTGAAGTAAAAAATCATTAAAATAGGTAATACACGATAATAGTTAGGAGTATTTATTATGAAAAAGAAAAGAAAACTTAAAAAAAGTGTTAAAATAGCAATAGCTTTTGTAGCATTATTGTTAATCGCTACTTATGGAAAAAGTTCGGGTAGAGAAAGTGTTGATTTTACACATATTGAAAATCCTACAAAATACGTTGAAGAGTTTCAAAAGAGAGCGAAGGAAGATGATAGATATAATGAAGTTATACAAAATATAGATACTTATCCTGAGGATGTAATAAAATTATTATATTCTAATAGAGAGACTTTAGACTTTGTTCTTAGTAGAGATAATTTCCAAAAGCCAACGTTTTTAATAAATGTAGATGAAGAATGTGGTGATGGAAAGATACCAAGACTTCAGCAATGGGATCCAAAATGGGGCTGGAGAGAATATGGAAATAATGTAATTGCTATAAATGGATGTGGGCCTACAGCGTTATCTATGGTTGTATCTGGTCTTACTGGAGATAAAGATATAACACCAATAAAAATCGCAAAATATAGTGATAAACATGGATTTCATGAGGTAGCTGGGACAAATTGGAATCTCATGGTAGAGGGTGCAAAGAAATATGGTGTCAAAGGTTGGGCAATAGATAACACAAAATCTAGCTTTGAAAGTGCTCTAAAAAATGGAAGTCCTATAATTTGCAGTATGGGGCCGGGATATTTTACAAGTGAAGGTCATTTTATAGTAATTGCAGGAATGAAAGACGGAAAGCTTATAATACACGACCCAAACAATATAAGTAGAAGTGAGAAATTATGGAACTATAATGATATAAAGAGCCAGATAAAGGCAGCTTGGGCTTACTCAATTGAATAGTGGAAGAATAAATTGTAACTAATTCTTTAGCCTTTAGAACATCATACTTTATTAGACGATATTTTAAAAATACGCAAAAAGGATTATGTAAAAGCTGTTTCAGAAAAACTTATGAAAATAAAATAGACTGTCACCCTAACGACAATCTGGAGACGGCTCACGACTTTGAAATGTGTTACTTTAAAGAGTGAGCCGTCGAAGCCTGGAGTAGGGGACAGTCTTTTTATTTTCATTATTTTACTGGAAGCTTTCTGCTAATTCATTTAAGTATTCCCAGCGTTCATATTTATACTCTAATTCTTTTTCTAACTCAGCTTTTTCATTCATTATTTCCTGAAGTTTTGTGAAGTCAGTTGCATAAACAGCAGTACTTTCTTCAAGAGCAGCTATTTTCTTTTCTAACTGTTCTATATCAGAATCTATAGAATCAAATTCTTTCTGCTCTTTATATGAGAATTTAGTCTTTTTATCAGACTTAGGTTTTTCTTTTTCCTTCTTAGGTTCTACTACTTTCTCTGGCTTATCATCTTCAAATTCAATTCCCTGAATTTCTCTAAAAATAGCATAATCACTATAATTTCCTGTAAATATAAAGATTCTACCATTTCCTTCATAAGCAAAAATCTTGTTACATATTCTATCTAGGAAGTATCTATCATGAGATACAGTTATTACAACACCGTCGAATTCATCAAGATAGTCCTCTAATCTGCTAAGAGTTTCTATATCAAGGTCATTTGTAGGCTCATCAAGAAGTAGTACATTTGGAGCACCCATAAGAACTCTCAATAGGTGAAGTCTTCTTCTTTCCCCACCAGATAACTTTTCTATCATAGTATGCTGAAGAGTACCATTGAATAAAAATCTTTCGCACATCATAGATGCAGTTATTTTTGTACCATCAGCAGTTGTTATATAATCACTTTCTTCCTTTATATAATCTATAGCCTTCATACTAGGATCCATATGAGAGTCGTCCTGAGAGAAACATCCTATTTTTACAGTTTCGCCGATTTCAACAGTACCGCTATCTGGCTGTAATTTACCATTTAAAATATTTATAAGTGTAGACTTACCAAGCCCATTTTTACCTACAATACCAATTCTATCTGTTCTAGCAAGAGTATACTCTAAATCGTCGATAACCTTTTTACCGTCAAAGCTTTTAGAAATATTCTTGATTTCAATTATTTTTTTACCAAGCCTACTTGAAGCAACAGAAATATCTATTTTTTCATCCTCTTTGATAACTTCACGATTTACAAGCTCATCAAATCTCTGAAGTCTAGCTTTCTGTTTAGTTGTTCTAGCTCTAGCACCTCTTTTAACCCATTTAAGCTCGTTTCTAATAAGATTTTGTCTTTTATCTTCCATGCTAGATTCAAGCTGAAGTCTTTCCATTTTTTTCTCTAAAAATAGAGTATAGTTACCTTCGTAGCTAAATAATCTACCTTTGTCTAGCTCAAGAATCCTATTTGTAACCCTATCAAGGAAGTATCTATCGTGTGTAATCATTAATAGAGAGCCTTTTCTTGAGTTTAAATATTCTTCAAGCCAGTCTATTGTATCACTGTCTAGGTGGTTGGTAGGCTCGTCAAGAACTAGAAGCTCGCAAGGTGTTATAAGTGCAGAAGCTAAAGAAATTCTCTTTTTCTGCCCACCTGAAAGCTCAGATACTTTCTGGTCAAAGTTGTCTATTCCAAGTTTTGTAAGAACTGCCTTTGCATCATTTTCTAAATCCCAAAGATTCATAGTATCAATCTGTTCCTGAACTTTTATAAGTTCTTCATTTGTTTTATCAGAGTATTCTTTTTCTAATTTTTTTAATAAATCCTGATATTTACCAAGAAGATTAAGCTCCTTTGACTCAGCTTTAAATACCTGTTCAAGAACAGTTGCATTTTCGT
>URRU01000138.1 GCA_900550335.1 uncultured Clostridium sp.
AAATATTTTACCAACTTCCATTACAAGAGTTGATACTAATGCAAGTCCTATACATATTCCAAGTTCTTGCATACCAAATCCTAGTGGTATTGAGAATATTGGTCTTACTGCTGGTATTAATACTATTGAGTATAATAAGAAACATACTACCATAGCGCCTATAACGTATTTATTTGAGAAGAATCCTATTTTTACTGCAGGATCTACATTTGAACGGCTTGCTATTGTCTGTAATGTTCTTGCAAATATTAATGTTGAGAATGCCATTGCTACACCAAATTCTGGAGATACCTGCATTCCTATGTACTGAGCTATTATTGTAACTATACCTATTACAATACCTCTAAATACTACACGCTGCATTGTTCCATCAGCTAATATACCTTCATTTGCTGGTCTTGGAGCTCTCTTCATTGTACCTCTTTCTGTTGGTTCAAATCCTAATGCTATTGCTGGAAGTGAGTCATTTACAAGGTTTATGAATAAAAGCTGTAATGCTGTAAATGGATTTGTCCAGTTAGCAAATACTGCAAATAGTATAGCTATTATAGCACCGAAGTTACCTGCAAATAAGTATGTTATAGATTTTTTAATATTACTATAAACTGTTCTACCAACTTCAACTGCATTTACTATACTTGCAAAGTTATCATCAACTAATACCATATCACTTGCATCTTTTGCAACATCTGTACCACTACCCATACCTATACCTATATCAGCCTGTTTTAAAGCTGGGGCATCATTTACACCGTCACCTGTCATAGCTGATACGCAGTCTTTTTTCTGCCAAGCTCTTACTATTCTTATTTTATTTTCTGGAGAAACCCTTGCGTATACAGTTATTTTTTCTAGTTTTTCATCTAGTTCTTCTTCTGTAAGTGCGTCTAATTCCTGACCTGTTAAAGCAAGGTCGCCATCTTCCATTATTCCTATTTCTCTAGCTATTGCAGCTGCTGTTGTTTTGTGGTCACCAGTTATCATAACTGTTTTTATTCCAGCTTCTTTAGCTTCTGCAACTGCATCTATTACTTCTGCTCTTGGAGGGTCTATCATTGCAAGTAGACCTATTAAAGTTAAATCGTCTTCATCTTCTATTGAAGGAGCAAATCCTTCTTCTACTTCTTTATATGTAAATGCTAAAACTCTTAGCGCTCTATTTGAGAATCCTTCATTCTGAGTTCTAAACTGCTGTTTTATTTCATCTGTAAGTTCTTTCTTTTCTCCGTTTATTAAAACGTATTTTGATCTAGAGAATATTATGTCTGGAGCACCTTTTGTAAACATAAAGTATCCATCTCTAGTTTTATTTACAGTTGTCATTAATTTTCTATCAGAGTCGAATGGTAATTCTTCAACTCTAGGGTTTTCATTTCTTATATCTTCGTAATTTAATCCATTTTTATTTGCAAAATTGATTAAAGCTGTTTCTGTTGGGTCACCTATTTCCTGACCTTCACTACCTATTGCAGAGTCATTACATAATACTGAGCATAATGTAAGTAATCTGCTATGTGCGTTAGATTCGTAGCTTTCTGCTGAATTCATAACTTCTGATTCAGTTCCATTCATGTATAAATCTACTACTGTCATCTTGTTCTGAGTAAGTGTACCAGTTTTATCTGTACATATAACTTTTGCTGAACCTAATGTTTCAACTGCAGGAAGTTTTCTTATTATAGCCTGTTTTTTAGCCATATTATTTGTTCCAACTGCTAAAACTATAGTCATTATTGATGATAATGCTTCTGGTATTGCTGCAACTGCTATTGCTACTGCAAACATGAATGAGCTAAGTACTACTTCACCCATATTTCCTGTTCCCATTATGAATGCTTTACCAACCTGTATTCCGAATATTAATAGTGCAAGTAATGTTATACCAACACCTAATTTTTTACTGAAAGCTTCTATATTCTGCTGAAGTGGAGTAAGTTTTGAGTCTGCATTTTCAAGTAGTCCTGCTATTTTACCCATTTCACTGTTCATACCAGTTCCAGTTGTTACAAATGTTCCTCTACCGTAAACTACCATTGAGCCACTGAATACCATGTTTTTCTGGTCTCCTAAAGGAGATTCATCTACTATAACATCTGTGTGTTTTAATACTGGTTCTGATTCACCTGTAAGCATTCCTTCAACACATTTTAATGTCTGTGCTTCTATTAATCTACCATCTGCTGGTACATAATCCCCTGCTTCAAGTATTACTACATCCCCTGGTACTAATTCTTTAGCCGGTATAGTTAATTTGTTTCCATCTCTTATAACCTTTGCATTTGGTGCAGATAAAGCTTTTAAACTGTCTAATGAACTTTCTGCTTTCTTTGTCTGAACAACGCCAAGTATACTGTTAAGTATTATAACCGCAAATATTATTAAAGATTCCATAGTCTCACCTAGTGCAATCTGAACTATTGCAGCTATAAGAAGTATTATAACTAGTGGATCTTTAAAACTTTCTAAAAATAGTTTCCATACAGGTACTTTGTCTTTTTCCTGTAATTCGTTGTAGCCATGTTTTTCTAAAAGCTGTTTTGCTTTTTCTTGGCTTAGACCGTTTTCACTAGACTCTAAGTCATTTAAAACTTCTTCATAATTTTTCTGATAAAACATAAGTATTCCTCCTTTTCTTCTCTAATAGATATGATTTCTTTTTTTAATTCGTTTTGATTTATTTTGAGTAATAAAAAAACCTTGATACGAACCTTCAAAATAAACCGTTGTCTATTTTGAAGGTCTCGCTATCAAGGCTAACATTCTATCCTCGCCAGTTGACCGAGCATATATGCTGTATTGACGACCAACTGCACTTATCTGTGTAAGCTACTCCCCTTCGAGAAGTATTATTATTTTGTAATAAGTATTATATATCTTTTAGCTAAATTTGTCTATATTTATTTTAATATTTACAATTTAGTTTTCTTCTTTTATATCTACTTTTATGCTTAATTCTTCAAGCTGAGCATCTTCTGCTGGAGCTGGAGCATTTGTCATTGGGCATATAGCATTCTGGTTTTTAGGGAATGCTATAACTTCTCTTATGTTGTCAACTCCTGCAAGTAACATAACTAATCTATCAAGTCCGAATGCCATACCAGCGTGTGGTGGTGCACCGTATTTGAAAGCATCTAGTAAGAATCCGAATTTGTTGTAAGCTTCTTCTTCACTTAATCCTAGAGCTGCGAACATTTTTTTCTGAACTTCAGAGTCAGATATTCTCACAGATCCTCCACCTACTTCGTATCCATTTAATACTATATCGTATGCTTTTGCTCTTAATGTATCTTTTTCATCAGTATCAAGTCTGTCTATATCTTCATCTAATGGAGAAGTGAATGGATGGTGTTTAGCAACATATCTTCCATTTTCTTCATCTTCTTCAAATAGTGGGAATTCTGTTACCCATAAGAAGTTGAACTGATTTTTCTTTTCTTCTAATATTCCTAATTTATCTGCAACTGCAAGTCTTACCTGTCCTAATGCGTCGTAAACTATAGAATCTTTATCAGCAACAAATAGAAGTAAGTCTCCTACTTTACCGTTCATTCTTTCAACTATTGCATTTAATTCTTCTTCACTGAAGAATTTAGCTATTGGAGATGTTACCCCTTCTTCAGTTATTTTCATCCATGCAAGACCTTTAGCTTTGTATGTTTTAGCACAGTCTTCTAAGTGAGATATCTGTTTTCTTGGGAATTTTTCAGCCATTCCTTCAACATTTATACCTCTAACACTCTTACCTTTTACAGCACAATCAGCGAATACTTTGAATCCGCATCCTTCAACTAAGTCAGTTATGTTTACAAATTCATATCCAAATCTAGTGTCTGGTTTATCTGAACCGTATCTATCCATAGCTTCTGCGTAAGTCATTCTTGGTAGAGGAAGTTCTATATCAACGTTTATAGTTTCTTTGAATATTTCCTGAACCATTTTTTCCATTGTTGTCATAACATCTTCTGCTTCAACGAAAGACATTTCTGTGTCTATCTGAGTGAATTCTGGCTGTCTGTCAGCTCTTAAGTCTTCATCTCTGAAACATTTTACTATCTGGAAGTATCTATCCATACCAGAAACCATTAGTAACTGTTTTAATAACTGTGGTGACTGTGGTAATGCATAGAATTTACCTTCATTAACTCTACTTGGTACTAAGTAGTCTCTTGCACCTTCTGGAGTTGGTTTAACTAAGAATGGTGTTTCTATTTCACAGAAGTTCTGTTCTGTTAAGTATCTTCTTACTATGTTAGTAACCTGCTGTCTTAACATTAAGTTTCTCTGCATTTTTGGTTTTCTAAGATCAAGATATCTGTATTTTAATCTTAATGCTTCTGAAACATCATCGTCATCTTTTATGTATATTGGTGGTGTTTCTGATTTGTTAAGTAATCTTAATTCATTTGCGAATACTTCAACATCTCCTGTTGGCATGTTAGGGTTTTTAGACTGTCTTTCTCTAACTTCCCCTTTAACAGCTATTACATATTCTGAACCTAATTTTTCAGCTTTTTCAAAAGCTTCTTTATCTACATCTGTATCGAATACTATCTGGCATATTCCGCCTCTATCTCTTAAATCAACGAATACAAGACCTCCAAGATTTCTCTTTTTCTGTACCCATCCCATAAGTACAACTTCCTGTCCTATATTTTCAGCTCTTAATTCGCCACAATAGCAGCTTCTTTTTAGACCTTTTATTGTTTCCAAACTTATTACCTCCGTCCTCATTTTGACTATATTGAATCTCAATTTAATAAATCAAGAGTATTCTTTTCCAATTTAATAAATTGCATATAGTATATATTATATCGTATTAACACTTTATTGTGAATACAATGTGTTATAATTGTCTTGATAAGTTTTTTATTATCATATTTTAATATTATAACATATTTCTCATTTTTTGAGATATAGGAGGAA
>URRU01000139.1 GCA_900550335.1 uncultured Clostridium sp.
AACTTAAACTCATCGCCGCAGCCCCTATCATTGGATTTAGTAGCGGTCCACCAAAGATATACAATAACCCAGCTGCAACTGGAATACCAACAGTATTATATCCAAACGCCCAGAATAAATTCTGCTTAATATTCTTTATAGTCTCTCTGCTCAATCTAATAGCCTTAGGAACATCTAAAATACTATTTCTCATAAGTACAATATCTGCTGATTCAATAGCTATATCAGTACCATTTCCTATCGCTATACCTATATCTGCCTTTGCAAGTGCTGGAGCATCATTTATACCATCTCCAACCATAGCGACAAATTTTCCTTCTTTCTGAAGATTTTCTATAACCTTAGCCTTTTCTTCAGGAAGAACATCAGAAACAACTGTATCTATTCCAACATTTTTAGCTATAGCTTCTGCAGTTTTTGCATTATCACCAGTCAACATAACAGTTTTAATGTTCATCTCGTGAAGTTTTTCTATAGCCTCTCTACTTGTTTCCTTAACAACATCGGCAACCCCTATAACAGCCTGTAATTTACCGTTTATAGCTATATACATAGGTGTTTTTCCCTGACTAGATAGAGTAGTTGCTTTTTCTTCTGCATCTTTTAACTCTACATCTTCACTATCAATTAATTTCTTGTTACCTATTGCAACATTATTTCCATTAATCATAGCTTTTATACCTTTTCCAGGTATATTTTCAAAATTCTTAGTTTCAAATATTTTTAACTCTTTTTCTTCTGCATGTCTTACAATTGCTTCTCCTAAAGGATGTTCAGAAACTTTTTCCGCAGAAGCTGCAAATCCTAAAACATCATCTTTTTCAAAATCAGATCCATCTAAAAGAATTAAATCTGTAACCTCAGGTTTTCCTTCTGTAATCGTACCTGTCTTATCAAATACAACAGTGTCTATTTTATATGCTGATTCAAGAGAATCCCCACCTTTTATAAGTATTCCGTTTTCAGCTCCTTTTCCTGTACCTGCCATTATCGCTGTAGGTGTTGCAAGACCTAACGCACAAGGACAAGCTATAACAAGAACTGATACAAATATTGTCAAGCAGAACACTAAATCTTTTCCACCAACAAAGTACCATAAAAGAGCTGACACTATTGCAACTGTCATAACTGCAGGTACAAAATACCCTGCTACAGTATCTGCTAACTTAGCTATCGGAGCTTTTCTTGACTGTGCATCCTCAACTAATCTAATTATCTGAGATAAGACTGTATTTTCTCCAGTTTTTTCGATTCTTATCTTTATAAATCCATTCTTATTTAAAGAAGCTCCTGTTACATAATCTCCTTCTTTTTTAGCAACTGGAACACTTTCGCCAGTAATCATCGACTCATCAACATAAGTTGTTCCATAAACTACAGTACCATCTGAAGGTATTTTTTCACCAGGTTTTACAATTACTATATCGCCTTTTTTAATAGTATCTATATGAACTTCCTTTTCACCGTCCTCTGTTTCTATTATCGCAGTATTTGGCTGAAGTCCGATTAATTTTTTTATAGCTTCTGAAGTTTTTCCTTTTGACTTAGTTTCAAAGTATTTACCTAAAGATACAAGTGCTATTATTATACCTGCACTTTCAAAGTATAGCTGGTGGTGATGTGCATGGTCTACAGTCCCGGTTGCTATCTGGAAAGTAGTGTATAAACTATATACAAATGAAGCTGCTGTTCCAAGTGCAACAAGTGTATCCATATTAGGTGATCCTGAAAGTATTGCTTTAGTTCCGTTTATGTAGAAGTGTTTTCCAATTATCATTATTGGAACAACTAAAACAATCTGAATTAATGCATAGTTTAATAAGTGCGTATCAGGACTTATTATGTCTGGCAGTGGCCAAGGTCCAAGTGGTGAAGGTATCATAGGCCCCATTGCAACATAAAATAATGGTATGGCTAGACACATTGTAATCACAAATTTTACAAACATATCATGAATTTCTTTCTCTTTGCTAAGTCTTCTTTCCTCATCTGTTTGAGCTACAAATCCACTACTTTCTACTTCTTTTTCTGTAACAGATTCAACATCTTCAGATTCTGAATCTTTCCCAACACTTATATCTTCTATCTCTGCTTTATCTATTATTGGAGTGAATCCCTTTGATTTTACTGCATTTGCGAAATCTTCTATTCCAACTAATTCAGGATTATATTTTACAAACGCCTTCTCTGTTGCTATATTTACACTAGCTTCTTCCACTCCCTCTAATTTTTTTAGAGCTTTTTCAGAACCCATTGCACATGCTGCACAATGCATTCCGTCTATTCTAAATGTAATCTCTTTTAAATTTGAAGTTTCCTCAACTTCTTCTACCTTTTCTAATTCTTTTTTATCTATTATTGGAGTAAACCCTTTTGACTTTACTGCATTTGCAAAATCCTCTATCCCAACTTTATCCGTATCATATTTTACAAATGCTTTTTCTGTTGCTATATTTACACTAGCTTCCTCTACTCCTTCTAATTTTTTTATTGCCTTTTCAGCTCCCATTGCACATGCTGCACAATGCATTCCATCTATTCTAAATGTAATTTCTCTTATACTCATGCTATCCTCCTCTTTCTAAACTAACTTACAATATCATTATACCCCTATAGGGTATAAATTCAAACATATTTTTTATCATTTATAATTAATTTACTTCAACCAATATATTTAATCAAAATATATTCTAGTTACATTATAAATAAATCTTCTAACTTTTCATAATTTTTTATAATGATTCTTCATAAATATTTTATACTAGTTTTTACAAAAGTTGTGCTATAATGTACTATAATTTAAAGAGATGAATGAAATCGCACATTGGTATAATAAAGATATAAAAAAATTCTCTTTGAAAATGGTTTCAAGAAAAAAATACCATTTGAATTCCTTGTGTGACTTTCATGATTGTGATATACTTGTTAAGTTATGATATAAAGAAGGGAGCTAAACTTATGGCAAAGCATAAAATTATAAATATAGCCGTTATCGCCCATGTCGATGCTGGTAAATCAACTCTAGTTGATGCTTTTCTTTCTCAGAGCGGAATATTTAGAGCAAATGAAGAAGTAAGAGAGCGTGTAATGGATAGTAACGACTTAGAACAGGAAAGGGGTATAACAATATATTCTAAAAACTGTTCAATAAACTACGGAGACTACAAAATAAACATAGTAGATACTCCAGGACACTCTGACTTCTCTTCAGAAGTTGAACGTGTTATGAAAACTGTTGATACAGTTATACTTCTTGTTGATGCAAGTGAAGGACCAATGCCTCAGACAAGATTCGTTTTACAGAAATCACTTGAATGTGGTTTAAAACCAATATTATTTATAAACAAAATAGACAAAAAAGACCAGAGAGCTGAAGAAGTTGTTGATGAAGTATTCGACTTATTCGTTGACCTTAATGCAACTGATGAGCAGTGTGAATTCCCTATAATATACGGAATAGCTAAACAGGGAATAGCTAAATTAGATATGGAAGAAGAAAGTGAAGACTTATCTCCTCTATTCAAAACTATAATAGATCACGTTGAAGCTTATCCTGATTACGATGATGAACCATTACAGCTTCAGATATCTTCTCTAGCTTACGATGACTATATAGGAAGACTTGGTATAGGTAGAGTTTACAAAGGTAAAGTACAGCCAGGACAGAATGTATGCATATGTGGTGAAGCTGAAGAGCCAAGAAAAGGTAGAATAGGTAAACTTACTGTATACGAGGGTTTAAAACAGGTTGAAACTGATGAAGCAGGAAGTGGTGAAATAGTTGTTATATCTGGTATACCTGATATATCAATAGGTGAAACTATCTGCTACCCAGATAATCCACAGCCAATAGAAATGATAAGCATAGAAGAACCAACACTTTCTATGAACTTCCTAGTAAATGATTCTCCATTTGCTGGTAAGAGCGGTAAATTCGTTACAACTAGACATTTAAAAGATAGATTAGAAAAAGAACTTGAAGTTAACGTTGGGTTAAAAGTTGAACCACTTGATACTACTGACGGATACAAAGTTTCTGGACGTGGAGAACTTCATCTTTCTATATTAATAGAAAACATGAGACGTGAAGGATACGAACTAGGGGTATCTAAACCAGAAGTTTTAATGCACAGAGATGAAAATGGTACTCTTCTTGAACCAATGGAAAGAGTTATCGTAAACTGCCCAGAAGTTTATTCTGGTACAATAATAAATGAATTAAACCAGAGAAAAGGTATGATGGAATCAATGGAAATGGAAGGAGATTATGTAAAAATAGAATTCATAGCTCCTACTAGAGGTCTACTTGGTTACAGAAGTGAATTTATAAACGTTACTAGAGGTGAAGGTACTCTTGTAAGATCATTTGAAAGATTTGAAGAACACAAAGGTGAAATACCTGGAAGAAGTAATGGTGTTCTAATATCTCAGGGACCTGGAACAACTATGGGTTATGCACTTAATGCTTTAAGTGAAAGAGCTACTATGTTCGTTGACCCAGGTGTTGAAGTTTACGAAGGTATGATAATCGGTATGAACTCAAGAAAAGACGATATGACTGTTAACCCATGTAAGAATAAAAAACAGTCAAATGTCCGTGCTTCTGGTTCAGATGATGCTATCAAACTTGCTCCTCCAAGAATATTCACTCTTGAAGAAGCTTTAGAATTTATAGATGATGATGAATTAGTTGAAATAACTCCTGATTCTATAAGATTAAGAAAAAGATACCTAAACGAACACGAAAGACTACAGTACAACAAAGCTAGACAGGCTGCAAAAAATAAATAAGAAAATATAGGCTGTTGCAGATTTTGCATCAGCCTTTTTTGACTCAACACAAGTGTTCTATCTCCAGGCTTCAGCGCCTCATATAATTATGTAACACATTTCAATGTAT
>URRU01000140.1 GCA_900550335.1 uncultured Clostridium sp.
ATAAAATATAGACAAACATTTTCCTATATGGTAATATTTAGGTATAGAAAAAATCTATACCCAAACAAAAGACAAAACAAATAAAACTTGTCTAAGGTTGGTTTTTAATAAAAATTATAAACCAATCATTTTTTAAAACTTTATGTTATCACGGTAACAGAATTAAAGGAGGTAGCTACATGAAACTAGAATTAGGCAAAATACGTATCGATGACATTCAGTTCGGTGAAGAAATTTGTGTAAAAAATCACACACTTTTCATTAATAAGCAGGAAATTATCGACCTTGTCTTAGAAGACGATAAGATAAAAGAATGTAAAATCGAACTAGCTAAACCAGGAGAATCTACAAGAATAACTCCTGTAAAAGACGTAATCGAACCTAGAGTTAAAGTAAGTGGTGGAGGAGAAATTTTCCCAGGTGTTATAGGAAAAGTTAATCCAACAGTTGGAAATGGTAGAACTCATGCACTTGATGGTGCTTGTGTTATAACAGTAGGTAAGATAGTTGGTTTCCAGGAAGGTGTAATAGACATGAGTGGACCAGCTGCAGACTATTGCCCATTCTCTAAAACTAACAATATATGTGTAGTAGTTGAACCACAAGAAGGTTTAGAAACTCATGTATATGAAAGAGCAGCTAGATTAGCTGGACTTAAAGTAGCTGCACATATAGGAAAAGCAGGAAAAGATATAGAACCAGATAGTATAGAAACTTTTGAAACAAAACCTTTATTTGAACAGGCTGCGGAATATCCAGATTTACCAAAGATAGGATATGTTCATATGCTTCAGTCACAGGGATTACTTCATGATACATATTACTATGGAGTAGATGCTAAACAGATAGTTCCAACATTTATGTATCCAGAAGAAATAATGGATGGAGCTATAGTATCTGGAAACTGTGTTGCACCTTGTGATAAGGTTACAACATATCATCATTTCCACAATCCGGTAATAGAAGATTTATTTAAACGCCACGGAAAAGAATTAAACTTCATGGGTGTTATATTAACAAATGAAAATGTATTCTTAGCAGATAAAGAAAGACATTCAGATATGGTTGCTAAATTAGCAGATTGGATGGGACTTGATGGATTATTAATAACTGAAGAAGGTTATGGTAACCCTGATACAGACTTAATGATGAACTGCAGAAAAGTAGCAAACAAAGGTATAAAAGTAGCAATAATAACAGATGAATTCCCAGGAAAAGACGGAAAATCTCAGTCATTAGCAGATACTTGTAAAGAAGCAGATGCGATGGTATCTTGCGGACAGGGTAATGCAGTACTTCACTTCCCAGCAATGGATAGAATAATAGGAATGACTGATTACATAGAAAGCCAGATAGGTGGATGGTCTGGATGTATGAATGAAGACGGAAGCTTTGATGCAGAACTTCAGATAATAATAGCATCTACAATAGCTAATGGATTCAACAAACTTGCAGCAAAAGGATATTAATAATAGAAGAAATTAAACTTATTTTAGAGAAGATTATTTTTAATAGTAATCCAGAAATGTTGAGATATTAAATTTACCGGAAAGGGGATATATCAAGATGGCAAAATATAAAATAGTTCATTATATAAATCAGTTCTTTGCCAATGTAGGTGGAGAAGATATGGCAGATTATAAGCCAGAACTTAGAGAAGGAGCAATAGGACCTGGTAAAAAATTAGATGAGTTACTTGGAGAAGATTATGAAATAGTTGGGACTATAATATGTGGAGACAACTATTTCGGTGAAAATCTTGATGAAGCAACTGGAATTGTTTTAGACATGGTTAAAAAATGTGAAGCTGATGCGGTAGTTGCAGGGCCAGCATTCAATGCAGGTAGATATGGTGTTGCATGTGGTACAGCTTGTAAAGCAATAGAAGAAGAATTAAATATACCTACAGTTACAGGAATGTATGTAGAAAACCCTGGTGTAGATATGTTTAGAAAAGATTTATTAATAGTTGAAACTCCAAACTCAGCAGCAGGTATGAGAAAAGTTCTTCCTAAGATAGCTAATTTAGTTAAAAAAGTTGTTGAAGGTGAAGAAGTTTTAGGACCTAAAGAAGAAGGATACATAGAAAGAGGAATAAGAGTAAACTACTTCGCTGAAAAAAGAGGATCTGACAGAGCAATAGATATGCTACTTAAAAAGATAAATGGTGAAGAATATGTAACTGAATATGCAATGCCAGTATTCGATAGAGTAGACCCAGCAGAACCAGTTAAAGATATAAAAAATGCTACAATAGCAATAGTTACATCAGGTGGAATAGTTCCGACTGGAAACCCAGACCACATAGAATCTTCAAATGCAACTAAATACGGTGAATATAGTATAGCAGGAATGGAATCAATGAGTCCTGATGATTTCACAACTATACATGGTGGATATGATAGACAGTTTGTTATGGAAAATCCGAACTTAGTTGTACCAATAGATGTTTTAAGAGAGTTAGAAAAAGAAGGCGAATTTGGGAAATTATATGATTCATTCTTCACAACTACTGGTACTGGTACAGCAACAGGAAGTGCTGCTAAATTCGGTGATGCTATAGGTAAAAAACTTATAGCTGATGGTGTAGACGCTGTTATACTAGTTTCTACTTGAGGTACTTGTACTCGTTGCGGTGCAACAATGGTTAAAGGTATAGAAAAATACGGAATCCCAGTAGTACATATGGCTACAGTTGTTCCTATTTCATTAACAATAGGTGCAAATAGAATAATACCAGGTGTTGGTATACCATATCCTTTAGGAGATCCAACTCAGGGAGAAGTTGATTCTAAGAAAATAAGAATGAATATGGTTAAGAGAGCTCTTAAAGTTCTTCAGACTCCAGTTGATGGACAGACTGTATTCGAAACTGATGATTTTTAAATAGACAATATAAGTAAATATATAATATAAAACTGAATAAAAGCTTGTGCAATAAAAGTAATTAAAATAATAGAAAGCTAAATAAGATTCAAAATTTGGCTCCTTACAAGTAAATTTGTAGGGAGCCAAAATAATAGCCAAAACATAAATTTATTATAGAATGGAAGTGTTTTATATGGGCAACGAAAAAGTAAACTGGAAACGAGTTTTAATACTTGCAGGAGCAGTTATTGCTTTTACTATAGGATCTGGATTTGCAACTGGACAAGAAATAATCCAATACTACACAGCATACGGAATGAAATCTATACTTGTAGTTTTAGTATTTGCAATAGCTTTCTTATACTATAATTTTAATTTTGCAAAAGCTGGAGCAGAACAAAAATTTGAAAAAGGTAATGATGTATATAAATATTTCTGTGGAAAATATGTAGGTACATTTTGTGATTACTATTCAACATTATTCTGCTACATGTCTTTCTTTGTTATGGTTGGTGGAGCAGCATCAACATTAAGTCAAGAGTATGGAATAGCTCCTTGGATAGGTGCTGTAATCCTTACAATTCTTGCAATCATAACAGTTGTAGGAGGATTAAACTCATTGGTTGATGCTATAGGTATAGTTGGACCAATAATAGTTATTCTTTGTATAGCAATTGGACTTATAACTTGTGTTAGAGATGGAGGAAATATTTCTGAAGGATTAGAAGTTATAAGAACACAAGCATTTGCAGGAATGACAGATGAACCAATTAAAAATGCTGGTGCAAACTGGTTAATATCAGGTCTTTCTTATGCAGGATTTGTATTATTGTGGTTTGCTAGTTTTACATCAGCACTTGGAGCTAAAAATAATAAAAAAGATCTTAACTATGGTATAATAGGCGGAACATTAGCAGTTTGTATAGCAATAGTACTTATTGCATTTGCTCAGATAGCAAATATAAATACAGGACTAGGCGATGGAAAAACATTTGTATGGAATGCAGATATACCTAACTTAATATTAGCAACTAGAATATGGAAGCCTTTCTCAGCAATATTTGCAATAGTTGTATTTGCTGGTATTTACACAACAGCAGTACCTCTATTATATAACCCAGTATCAAGATTTGCTGAAGAAGGTACACCTAGATTTAAAATATTAACAGTTGTTTTAGGTGTAGTAGGACTTTTAGTAGGATTATTCCTTCCTTTCCGTGTTTTAGTAAATGTGATTTATGTTTTAAATGGATATGTTGGTGCAGTATTGATATTATTCATGTTATGGCATAACTTCAAAGAATTAAAAGCTAGAAAAGAATCAAAATAGAAAATAACTATATCTTCAAAAGATAAAATTTTAACATAGTTTTCACTAAAAATAAGGGCTAACTGACCTCCTTAAGGCTAGAGAGTTTTCATAGCATTCAGTTAAGCCCTTATTTTTTATTGTAAAATTTAGCTAATATTAAATTTTTGTTTGTGGTGTACGGACATATATTAATAGTTGTATATACTTATATTAATATAAGTGCAATTAAAGCTAATATACCAATTACTCCGATAAAAGCAAAAAAGTTTAAAAGATAATTAAGAGCAGTTTTTGCAGTTTGAAAGTCTTCATACATTTTAGATACCTTTTCGTTGTTTGAATTATTTTCTCTTACATCATCTAAATCTATATCTTTTATTAATTTATCAAGAGATATATTAAAGAAGTCACTTAGTAGGACAAGCTTTTGAAAGTCAGGATAACTTTGTCCAAGCTCCCATTTTGATACAGTTTGTCTAGATACCCCTAGTTCATTTCCAAGTTCTTCCTGTGATAGTCCTTTTATTTTTCTTAGTTCGATTAGTTTTTCGTTGAATTTCATATAGATCACTCCTAAGTTAGTTTCTTTATAAAAATAATAGCAAAATATACGTGTTTTACGCAACCAACAAAGGTTGGCAATTTGTCAATTAGAGTTAACATTAGCTGAATTTCAATGTTTTACGGTGTTCT
>URRU01000141.1 GCA_900550335.1 uncultured Clostridium sp.
AAAGTTAAGAAGATGTCTAGTTTTGTTAAGATAATTCTTAGAATGGGGACATATCAGATTTTATTCTTAGATAAGATTGAAGACCATGCAGCTGTTAATGAGACAGTTAAACTGGCTAGTAAATACGACGGAAAGTCCAAGGGATTTGTAAATGCTATTTTAAGAAATGAGATAAGACAGAAAAGAACTATAAAATATATAGATATAGAGGATCCAATCAGAAGATTAGCTGTTAAGTATTCATATCAGCAGTGGATTGTAGAGGATTGGGTTAAAAACTTTGGTATAGAGTTTGCAGAGGAGCTTCTTGAAGCTTTAAATGAAAGACCAGATTTATATGTTAGAACAAATACTTTAAAAATGGACAGAGATTCTCTTCTAAAAGAATTTGAAAAAGAAGGAATTAAGGCTTCTAGAGCATTACTTCCAGAAGAGGCTATAATGGTTGAAAACTTTAAAGGTATAGAAAGTTCTAGATTATATAAAGAAGGACTATTTACTGTTCAGGATATAAGTTCTATGCTTGTGGCTAAGGTCGTAGCTCCTAAAGAAGGGGATATGGTACTAGATGTTTGCAGTGCACCAGGTGGAAAGAGTACTCACATGGCCGAGATTATGAAAAACACAGGAAAAGTAGTATCAAGAGATGTTTTTGAGCATAAAATAAAGGTAATAAAAGCAGCATCAAAGAGACTAGGTATAAAAAATATAGAAGCTGAGGAATTTGATGCGACTGTTTTAGATGAGGCTAGTGTGGATAAATTTGATTGTGTACTTGCTGATGTTCCTTGTTCTGGACTTGGAATAATAAGAAGAAAACCAGAAATAAAATATAAAGCTAAAGAGGAATTGGCAGATTTACCTAAAATTCAGTCTAAAATACTTGAAAATGCATCTAAATATGTTAAAATAAATGGAACTTTAGTATATTCAACTTGTACAGTTCAGGACTGTGAAAATATAGAAGTTGTTGAGAAGTTCTTAAAAGAAAATCCAAACTATGAATTAGTTCCAATAGAAGGAATAAATGTAGATCCTGATGAACAGGAAAAAGGATATATAAAAATATATCCAAATGTTCATGGAATGGATGGATTCTTTATAGCAAAAATGAAAAGAGTTAAATAATAAATGAGGTAATATTATGGAAAATAAAAAGGCTTTGAAAAATTTTACAGAAGCTGAGATGAAAGAATTTATGAAAGAAATCGGAGAAAAGGCATTTAGAGGAACTCAGGTTTATTCTTGGATTTACAAAGGTGCTAAAACTTTCGACGATATGAAAAATATTCCAAAATCTCTTAGAGAAAAATTGGAAGAAGTTTCTTACATAGGTAATATAGATATTGAGTTAAAATTAGAGTCTAAAGACGGAAAAACTAAGAAATATCTATTTTTACTAAATGATGGAAATATAATCGAAACAGTTATGATGGACTACGATAGCAGGGTTACTGTTTGTGTTTCTAATCAGGTAGGTTGTAGAATGGGATGTAGATTCTGTGCATCTACTATGGATGGATTAGTGAGAAATCTTGAGCCATGGGAAATATTAGACCAGATAATGAAAATTCAGGAAGATACTGGAAAAAGAGTGTCTAATCTAGTTCTTATGGGAAGTGGTGAGCCACTAGATAACTACGATAATACAAAACAGTTCTTAAAAATCGTAAATGATGAAAATGGATTAAATATAGGATATAGACATATAACGCTATCTACTTGTGGTATAGTTCCTAAGATTTATGAGCTAGCGGATTTAGAAATTCCTATAAATCTAGCAATATCTCTTCATTCTCCTTATGACGAGAAGAGAAAGGAAATAATGCCTGTTGCTAATAAATACAGCATAAAAGAAATTTTGGATGCTTGTAGATATTATATTAAAAAGACAAATAGAAGGGTTACATTTGAGTATTCATTAATAAAAGATGTAAATGATGGCAAGAAGGAAGCAGAAGCATTAGCATCATTATTAAAAGGAATGCTTTGTCATGTAAACTTAATACCTATAAATGAAGTTGATGAGAGAGATTTCAAAAAACCGGATAAGGCATTTATTTATAAATTCAGAGATTATCTTGAAGAAAGAAATATTCCAGCTACAGTCAGAATTTCGATGGGGTCTGACATAAGTGGAGCTTGTGGACAGTTAAGAAGAAAACACAAGTAATCTAAAAGGAGGGATTTTATGGAATTTTATTTTGCCTCTGATGTGGGATTGGTTAGAAAAAATAATGAGGATTATTGTAAATGTGAGATTGTGGAAGTAGAAAATGAGGAGATTGGCTTGTTTGCAATAGCTGACGGTATGGGAGGCTATAAAAAAGGAGAGGTTGCTAGTAAAATAGCCGCCGAAAATATTATCCTCTTTTTAAAGGAAAACTTACTTCAAACTAGCAAGATAAAAATAGAATATATAGACGATATACTGAAACAAGCGTATAATAATGTGAATAGCCTAATTTTTGAAAAAGCTTCAAGTGATGAAACTTTTTCTGGAATGGGGACTACATTAACTACAGCAATACTTTATAAAAATCATCTTTACATGGCAAATGTAGGTGATAGTAGAGGGTATGTATACGACGAAGAAAATGGATTAAAAAGGATAACAAGAGACCATTCTTATGTTGAGGAGTTAATAGAAAAAAATGCAATCACAGAAGAAGAGGCCATGAAACATCCAAATAGAAGCTATATAACAAGAGCTATTGGCCCAGATCCATTTGTTATTGTGGATATATTTAAACAAAATATTGAAAAAAGTGGTATAATACTTTTAGCAACAGATGGACTTACAGGTTGCGTAACAGATGATGAAATAGAAAATATAATAAAGAATAATGATGAATTTGAAGATATAAGCGATGAATTAATTGATACAGCAAATAATGCTGGAAATGACAATGTTTCAGTTATACTAGTTAGAGTTTAGTTAGGACGGTGATATAACGTGGGAGATACAGTTTTAGGAAATAGATATAAAATAGAGAAGAAAATTGGCGAAGGCGGAATGGCCTACGTTTATGAAGCAAAGGATAAATTATTAAACAGAGTTGTTGCGGTTAAGGTTTTAAGACCTGAATTTGTAGATGACCAGGAATTTTTAAAGAAATTTAAGAGAGAGGCTGAAGCGGTTGCAAGTCTTTCTCATCCAAATATAGTTAATGTTTATGATGTTGGAGAAGACGGAAAAGTTCATTACATAGTAATGGAATATGTAAACGGAAAAAACTTAAAAGAAATAATACAGGAAGAAGGTACTCTTGATGAGTACACAGCATTAGACATAACTAAACAGATAGCTATGGCTCTTGGATGTGCTCATAAAAGAGGAATAATACATAGAGATATAAAACCTCACAATATACTTATATCAAATGAAGGTAGAAGTATAGCTAAGGTTGCCGATTTTGGTATAGCTAAGGCTGTTTCAAACTCTACTATGACTAATATAGGTGGGGTAATAGGTTCTGTTCACTATTTCTCTCCAGAACAGGCAAAAGGTAAATTTGTTACTAATAATGCAGATTTATATTCATTAGGTATAGTGCTTTACGAAATGCTTACAGGAAAACTTCCTTTTAGAGGAGATACTCCAGTATCTATAGCACTTCAGCATATAAATGATGATATAGAATTTACAGAAGAAGAAAAAATAAGAATACCTCAGAGTGTAAGAACTATAATCAAAAAGCTTACAGAAAAAAATAGTGCTGATAGATACCAGACAGCTGAGGAACTTATAGAAGATATAGAATACATAGAAAAAAATATAGATTTAGATTTCATAAAAGAATATGATGATTTTGCTACAAGACATATAGACGAAAGAAATCTAAATACAGTTGGGAAACCGAGAATAACTCCAGCAGCTATAGCAGATATAGACGGAGATGATGCTGGATATTACGACGAAGACGACGATTACGATGATGATTTATATGAAGATGAGGAAGAAGAAGATTACATTCCTAAGAGAAAAAGAAAGAAGAAAAAGGTAATAAGAGAGGAAACACCTAAGACTAAGAAAAGATTAAAAATAGCAGCGGTTATACTTTCTTTAATACTTTTAGCACAGGTTGGTGTGTTCTTTAAATTATTTGGTTCAAGTATATTTGGTGGATTTGGTAAAAATGATGGAATAGTTGCCCCTAATGTAGAGGGAATGCAGGTAACTCAGGCAGAATCTACTTTAGAAGAAATGGGATTAAAATTAGAAGTTGCTGGATATGAATATAGCTATTCGGCTGCTGAAAATGAAATAATTTCTCAGGACCCTGATGCAGGAACTGAATTAAAAGAAGGCGATGTAATTACAGTTGTTGTAAGTAAAGGTAATAACAACAAAGAAGAGCCTAACGTAATAGGTATGAATTTAACTCAGGCTCAGAGCATGATTCAGGCTAAAGGATTTGCAGTAGGTAAGATAACTTATGAATTTAGCTCGGCTTACAAAGAGGGAACAGTATTATCACAGAGTACTTCTGATGGTAAAATATCACTTGTAGTAAGTAAGGGTGAAGATACAGCTAATAAACCAACAGTTCCAACTCCAGAAGATCCAAATGCTAACAATAATACTGGAACAAATAACAATGGCGGCTCATCAAATGGTGGAACAGACCATAATGGTGGTTCATCAAGTGGTGGAACAGACCATAATAGTGGCGGTTCATCAGGCGGAGGATCTGACAACAGTGGTGGTTCATCAGGAGGAGAGTCATCAGGTGGAGAATCTGGTGGAGGAGAATCATCAGGTGGAGAATCTGGTGGCGGCTCATCAGGCGGAGAATCTGGCGGTTCATCAGGTGGAGAATCTGGTGGCGGAGAAGCTACAGAATAAGCAAAATAATAATTT
>URRU01000142.1 GCA_900550335.1 uncultured Clostridium sp.
CCTAATTTTATTTGTTTTTATATTTTATGCAACTAAATGTTTTTCAACTGTTTTTTCATAGTTTACTCCAGCAAGTAAGAATGATACTGCTGATACTGAAAGTGAAAGACCTATTGCAAGGTATATTACAACTAGTGGTACTCCACTTATAAGATTGAAAGCTCTTAATGATATACCCATAGTCATCATAAATACCATTATCATATATCCTTTTTTATCAAAGAATGCGAATAAACAAGGTTCTTCATTTTCCATATTAACTATTCTTTTAGAATGTTTGTTGAACATTTTGTAGAATACTTTTGAGAAGAATATTGTAAATCCTATAAGCCCAAGTATTATAGCTATCTCTTTTAGGCTACTCATTACAGCAAATTCCTCTGCTGCTATTTTTAATATATTAAATCCTGCTATAGCCCAAACTACCCCAGCTATGAAGAATAATGTTCTTTTACTTGCTTTTGGTTTGAATTTTTCTATCATTGTCATAATTTTTCCTCCTAAGTTTTAAAAACCTTTATTATAAGTTTTTATTTATGTTTTCTTTATGTTGATTATTATACCCGATATTTTTATCTTTAATCATTAAAAGCTAAAATTATTTTATCACCCAAATATATTTTAATCAAGCATTAAGTTGTAATCTATGTCGGAAAAATATCAGAAGTTTTATTATTTTATACTTTTTATCTACACTCCAAAAATATTTCAATACCAAAAAAAGGTAAAAAAATAAGCAGTACCAAGACTGCCAGAAAAATTAGAACTATTATAATCATACTCAATCCCCATAATGTGGAGTTACGAGGACTATTATGAACATACTTTTTACTTGTTAATTTAATAATACACTCATAATTTATAATAGTCCAATTGTTAAAATCTATCATGCTATAGATAACTATAGATAGTATTTTAAAAATCATATTTTCATCTATAATACTTAATATAAAACTTTTTCTAACTGGAATATTTTTATATTACTCTGCTATTTCATTCAATATACTCTGAATATCAGTTGAATTTAATTCTGCTTTGTTAGTAAAAATAACTATATTATCTCTTTCTGCTAATAATACAGTTTCCTCATCCATAGAAAATCCTTCTACTTTTGAATAATCTATTGTAGCTACTCTATCATCTTGAAGTATAGCATTCATTATTGTATCATTTTCTGTAGCTATAAATTCTAATATAGACATAGAAATACCTGTTAGTGTATTATATGTTAGAACATTAACCATATCATTAGAATTTATTGTATGTATAATCTCTAACACCTGATCTTTTTCGCTTAAATTTTGAAATTCTACTGTTTCCATTTTAAAACCTCCACTTATAAAAAATTATATTTACAAACTATTTTTTCTTTGATTTTTTACTTACTCTATATGTAAATCCATTACCTAAATTTGCAGAGATACCCCTTTTTGTATTGTAAGTAACATTACCAACTTTTACTGAAGTACTTACTCCTTTTTTTCCTATATTTACCTTAACATGTTTTCCTAAATTTATTGTTTTTCTAAAACTTAATCCCATAGTACTCTCTCCTCTCTTTAAATATAATTATATACTTTTATCCAAAATAGTCCACAATAAAAAATACCTATCTGCATAAAAAGATTAACTCTTTTACACAAATAGGTATTATACTCTTATATTTAATACATATTATATTTAATTACATGCTAAGAAGTTTTTCTTCTATGTATTCTTTTATTGGTTTGTCAGCTATTGTAGCTGGTCCATCACCAAAGAAGTCTATTACTATGCTGAAGAAGTTTATTATTAATTTATTACCATCTATATAGTATTCGTCCATATGTCCTGGTATAAATACTACTTCATATTCATCTTTAGGTAGCTTATCTTCTAAGTCAGTTAAGTTAAGCTGTTTAACTGGTTCTACCATCATATTTGTGAATCCTAAATCTTCAAGCATCCACATATTTTTACTCCAGAATCTACTTTCTTTTTTAGTAGGTTTGTTTAATAATTCTCTGTTTGATATTGCAGAAAGTACTTTTCTTACAGATTCAGTTGTAAATTCTTCACCATCATATAGATATTTCATATTTGGATTATCTGCTATTTCTAAGAAGAATGAATCCGCTATTTTTTCTTTCTGATGCACTGAATCCCAAATGTAAAGCATCATTTCTAGAATTTCGTTTTTTATAACGATTTTTGCCATGTTAACTACCCCTTTTCCATTAAAAAATTTTGCCCGTGAATTTAACTTCACTTAAATTAACCTTGTCTGTATTCCGGTTTATTTTGGAATTTAGTTAAATATTTTCATATTGAAAATACAACTTACATTACTAGTATAACATAAAATCGTTTTTTTAACATTAAATCATTACTTTAACACATTATTGTTTATTAATTAAAATCTAGCAAATATATGATACTTATTTAGCTTCTCCATACATTTCTTTTAATTTAGCCTGTATTTCTTTATTTTCTATATATTCATCAAATTCCATTTTTCTATCCATTATTCCACCAGGAGTTATTTCTATTATTCTGTTTGCTAAAGTTTCTATCATCTGGTGGTCATGAGAAGTAAATAGTATTACTCCTGGGAATTTTTCAAGTCCCTGGTTGACAGATGTTATAGATTCTAGGTCAAGGTGGTTAGTTGGATCATCTAAAACAAGTACGTTAGCGTTAGAAAGCATCATTTTAGAGAACATACATCTAACTTTTTCTCCCCCTGATAATACTTTAGCTTCTTTTAGAGCTTCATCTCCTGAGAATAACATTCTTCCTAAGAATCCTCTTACGAAACTTTCACTTTTTTCTTCTGAGAACTGTCTTAACCAGTCAACTAATGAATATTCACATCCATCGAAGAATTTATTGTGGTTTTTAGGAAGATAATCCTGAGTAGTAGTTACTCCCCATTTGTATGAACCGCTGTCTGGCTCCATTTCTCCCATTATTATGTTGAATAATGTAGTAGTAGCTATTTCATCACCCATGAATACTATTTTTTCGTCGTTTTCAAGTCTGAATGATACATCATCAAGAACTTTTACACCATCTATTGTTTTTGTTAGGTTGTGAACTTCAAGTACTTCATTACCTATTTCTCTAGCTGGAGTAAATCCAACGTATGGGTATCTTCTGCTTGAAGGTTTTATATCTTCAACCTGTAATTTATCTAACTGTTTCTTTCTTGAAGTAGCCTGTTTAGCTTTAGAAGCATTTGAGCTGAATCTTGCTATGAACTCTTTTAGCTGAGCTATTTTTTCTTCCATTTTTTTGTTCTGGTCTTTCTGTAGCTGTAATGCTAACTGACTTGATTCATACCAGAAGTCGTAGTTACCAACGTACATCTGTATTTTACCGAAGTCTACGTCTACTATGTTTGTACATATCTGGTTTAGGAAATGTCTATCGTGTGATACAACTATTACTATAGAGTTTTCTAAATCCATTATGAAGTTGTTTAACCAGCTTATTGACTGGAAATCAAGGTGGTTGGTAGGCTCGTCAAGTAATAGTATTTCTGGCTCACCAAATAATGCCTGAGCAAGAAGAACCTTAACCTTTTCAGCACCTGTAAGTTCTTTCATTAGTTTGTGGTGCATATCTTTTTCTATGCTAAGTCCCATAAGGATTTTTTCTGCATTAGTTTCAGCATCCCATCCATTTAACTCTGCAAATTCTGCTTCAAGATCTGCTGCTTTTATACCATCTTCTTCTGTAAAGTCTTCTTTCATGTATAAAGCATCTTTTTCCTGCATTATATTCCAAAGTCTTTCATGACCTCTTATTACAACGTTTAGTACTTCTTCTTCTTCGTATTCGAAGTGGTCCTGTTTAAGTACTGACATTCTTTCTTTTTCTGTTATTGAAACACTACCTGTATTAGGCTCTATTTCTCCTGATAATATCTTTAAAAATGTAGATTTACCAGCTCCATTTGCTCCTATTATTCCGTAGCAGTTTCCTTTTGTAAACTTAAGGTTTACATCTTTGTATAATTCTTTATCGCCAAATCTAAGTCCGACATTCGTTACCTGTAGCATAAATTTAATCTCCCTTTCTCTTTTATTTTTATATTTGATAAATTTATTATTTTCGTTTCAACTTTAAATAATTCTAATCAACACAATCCCTTATATAATATCTTATATTTCTGTTTCAGTCAACAAATTAAGTTAACAAAAAAGCAGCTACTAACTTTAGTAACTGCTTTACATTCTAATTTGTATTAATTTAATAATAATAAAATTTAGTAAAGAATGCTTAAATTAATTACAATAATATCCATCTTTTAATTGAATAAAACACAAACTTTAACCTGTTTTGCTTCTGGTTTAACTAAGTTTGCAAATATTACAGAGCTTTTATCTCCTGTACATCTCTCTTCAAATTCTAACATTAACTCAGAAATATACTCAAAAGTAACTCTTTCATCGCCCTCAAGTATCATTATACATTTCTTAGATATAAACTCGTCTCCTGTACTTTCAATATCTTCCATTATTTTTTCTACTGCAGCTCTTGATTCTGTTCCGTATTCAATCTGAGTACAGATGTATTTTATATCTTTATCTGTTATCATTATATCTCTTAAATCAGTTATATCTAGATTAAGTATTGGCTCTTCTGTTATAGACTCAGCCATCATATCCATAAGATCTGCTACCTCAGATAATTTTTCTTCTTCAACCTGTATATATCTATCTATTTCTTCTATATTCATTGGTTTATCTGTTGAAAAATCGAATCCTATACAAAGAGTTTTTCTTTCTGCAGCCATAAATCCTATAGCCTTAACTATCTCAACAGCTCTCTTATCTGTAGAGTCAAATACAAGATAAAGTATCTCTATTTCATCAAG
>URRU01000143.1 GCA_900550335.1 uncultured Clostridium sp.
ATTGTATGCATATTAATACGTAGCATAAAATGAATCCGAGTGTATCTATTTTAAATCTGAATTTATTCCTACAATATATTTTTCATTTACAACGTAAAGTTTGAATTTATGCACAATTACAATATCTTCGAGATTTTCTAAAACACTTACAACACGGACACACTTGCCCCTTATTTCGGTAGGTAAATCCAACGAATTTTCTAAATTAATATAATCGTCATACTGATACATAAAATCATCCCCTATATTTATAATGTAAGTTAATTATACTACAAAAAAAAGTTAATTTCTATAACTAAATTATCTATTTTCAACTGAGAGAGTTACAAATTGGTGAAAAATCTTTTGTTTAATACATATGGAGATGATTTTGTAGTATAATATAATAAGTTGTGTGATTGAGTAATATTTATTGGTATATTTTTAAAGGAGGACTAAAATGACTGATAATAAAGAAACAAAAAAATCGACTTCACAGAATAAAAAGAAGTCAGCTGCAAAAGTAGCAAAAAGAAGAAAAAAGAAACAGCAGCAGAGAATTATAATAATAGGAGCAGTTGTTTTAATAGTTGCAGTTTGTGCGGTACTATTCAATGTACTTGCTGGTAATAAAGCTTATGACAAATCAAATCCAAGAAATGCGGATTTAACTGCAACAACAATTACAGAAATGGTTGAAAATACTTCAAAAGAAGCAGAAAAAGGACCTGAAAAAACATCAGGAAAGACAGTATATATAACAATAGATGATGGACCATCAAAATATACTGATCAGATGTTAAAAATACTTGAAAAGTATAATGCAAAAGCTACATTCTTTATGATAGATGGAAATATGAAAGCATATCCACAGCAGGTTAAAAATGTAGCAAATAGTACAAGTACAGCTGGATTCCACAGTGTTACACACGATGTAAAACAGCTATATAAAGCTCCAGATGCGGCTAAAAAAGAATTCGACCAGTGTTCTAAGACTTATACAGATATAACTGGTAAAAAATCAAAAGTAATAAGAATACCATTTGGTAGTAAACCTTATACTACAAAAGCTTCATATGATAATATGGTGGCAGCTGGATACAAAATATGGGACTGGAATGTCGATACTAATGACTGGAGAGGAAATTCAGCACGGATAATGAACGTAGTAAAAACTTATGGAAATGGACATAATGTAATAATATTAATGCATGAAAAACCACAGACAATAGAAGCATTCGATGCATTAGTAAAATATTATGCTGATAATGGATACGAATTTGCAGCAGTAGGACAGAATGAAAAACCTAGAAACTTCTGGTTACAGAATCTAAGTTTAAACTAAGGAGGAAGAAATATGTTTAAAAAGAAATTAGCAATAGCTTTAAGTATGGTGGCAGTTCTTTCTCTGACAGCTTGTTCAAAGGGAACTGTGGCTAAAGTAAATGACACAGAAATAACATCAGAAGATTTAAGAGTAGCAGAAACTATATTATCTTCTGTTAACGAATATAAAACAGGAAAAAGTGCAGAAGACATGTCTAAGGACGAACAGAAAGAATTAGAAAGCATAGCAGCGACTTTCCTTGTAGATAGTGAAGTAGTTTATCAGAAAGCAATAGCAGATGGAATAACTGTAAAAGCTGAAGATAATGATAGTAGAACATCAGAGTTAAAAGCTACATTAGAAGAAAACCCAACATTTAAAAAAGATTTAGAAGATAAAGGTGTTACACAGGAAGCTTTAGAAAACTTTATAGCAAAAGATAATGTTATAAACGCATACAGAGATGCTTTCGATGAAAAACAGACTGTATCAGATGCAGAAATACGGTCTTACTATGAAAAACACAGAGAAGAATTTAAAGAAGACATGGTAGATGCATCACACATATTATTTGCTACAGTAGATAGAAATTTAAATGCTGTATCAGATGATAAAAAAGAAGAAATCAAAAAGAAAGCAGAAGAAGTTCAGACAAAAGCAGCATCAGGAGAAGATTTTGCAGAACTTGCTAAAAAATACTCAGATGACAAAAAAACTGGTGAAAAAGGTGGAGCATTAGGATTCTTCACTAAAGATGCAAAAGATGCACTATTCACAAGAGAAGTATTTAAACTTAAAAAAGGTGATGTATCTAAGTTAATACATACTAACAAAGGATACGAAATAGTTAAGATAAACGATATAAAATCTGAAGTAAAAGCACTAGAAAAATGTAAAGAAGAAATAAAACAGAAAATACTTGATGAAAAGTATGTAAAACATGTAGAAGAACTTGTAGAACAAGCTGAAGTAAAATAAAAGGATTAGACTGTTAAGAAGGTGTATAAGAGTGAAATGTAGAGAGTTCAGATTCGAAGGAGCAGATGGGAAAGAAATATCTGCTATTAGATGGGAAAATGAGGACGAATACAAGATAAAAGGAATTGTCCAAATTTCTCATGGAATGGCTGAGAATGCAAGAAGATATGAACGTTTTGCGGAAAAGCTTACAAAATCTGGATATATAGTGTATATAAATGACCATAGAGGCCATGGTGAAAGTGAAAAATGCCTTGAGGACTTAGGTTATCTTGCTGAAAATGACGGATTTGATGTACTTGTAAAAGATATGAAGATTCTTACGGATATTATAAAAAGTGAAAATCAAGGGATTCCTGTTTATCTTTTCGGACATAGTATGGGTTCATTTGCATCACAGAAATATCTTATAGATTATGCAGATTCTGTAAATGCAATAATTCTTTCTGGATCTTGTGGAGACTTTGGATCTGTCTTGAAATTAGCAACACCTGTTATCTCATGTGTAGAATTAGTACATGGGGATAGACATAGAAGTAAATTTTTGGATAAGTTGATTTTTGGTGGAAATAATAGACAATTTAAAAATCCTAGAACAGATTTTGATTGGCTTTCAAGAGATGAAAAAGAAGTAGACAAATATATAGCAGACGACAAGTGTGGTTTTATATGTACGACTGGATTCTACAGAGATTTTATAAAAGGTCTAAAGTATATTGAAAATAAAAGAAACTTATTAAAATTGACTAATCATGTTCCTGTTTTAATAATATCTGGAGAAAAAGATCCAGTTGGAAAAAATGGAAAAGGTGTAAAAAACCTATACGACAGATATATAAAATACGGACTAAAAGATGTTTCTATGAAACTCTATAAAGATGCTAGACATGAAATATTGAATGAAATTAACAGAGATGAAGTTATGCAGGATATTGTAGAATGGCTTGGCACAAAATAAATTAATAAATATAATACTTTTTAAAAGTTGTTGATAGAAAATATTGCATCCAGCTAAAATAGTTTGGGTGCAATATTTTTTTACATAGATTTAAATGTTATAAAGTATTATAATTAGATTATATGAAAAATAAAGAATCAAGAAAGTAAACTTATAAAAATATTAGAAATTGATAAGTATTGAAAGGAATATAAAATGGGACTAAAAGAATTTGAATTTATTGATAAAGCTGTGGATATATTAGATGGGATGACTCCTATGCTTGTGGATATAGCCGATGAGATAGAAACATATTTTGAAAAAGTTCTGCAAGAAAAGGATCAAGAATATATAAGTATGTCTTCTAGAGTAAAATCTGAGTCTAGTCTAAGAGAAAAGATAATAAGAAATAGATACTTAGTTAGATTTGATGAAGCATCAGAAATGATGGACTTTTTACCAGATTTGATAGGAATAAGAATAGAGTGTAGATTTATTGAAGAAGAAAATAAGGTATACAGAGCTCTTAGAAGACATTTTAATAAGACAGACGATAAAATATACTACTACAATAAAGCAAATAAGAATATACAGCTTAAAATGTCTGAAAAACAGCCTAGCAGACAAAAGAATGGGTTTGAAATTTATAAAATAGATGGTATATATAAAATATTAAATAGAAATATAAACTTCGAGCTTCAAATAAAATCAATGGTAAATGTATTCTGGGGAGAAATCGAGCATAAGGTAATATACAAAAATAATACATATCTTCTTCAGGATGGATTTATAAAAGATATGATGAAAACTATAAAACAAAATCTTACAATGATAGATAAGCAGCTACTTAGTCTTTATAAAACATTCCATACACCACATGTATTTAACCGGGATATAAGTAGAAGTGAGATAGAAAAATTATTTGCAAAATTTGTATACGATATATTCTCACAAAAGATGTTACAGAGTATAGGGTTTATAGTTGACTTTAAAAAGCCTTGTGAAACTATAATAAGCTATTCTCTGGATAAAGTAGAATCTGAGGAAAAAATTCCAGAATATATGCTAAGTGAATTTAGTATGTTTGGCCAGATAGTGACTAAGGATATAGATTTTAATTCTGAGATAGAATTTGAAAGAGAGCCTGTTTTTAGAAGAGCATTTGGTGAAAGACTTGGTGCAATGTTTAGAAAAAGACTTAATACAGAGTTCCCATGGAATTTATTCTTTAGAATATTATTTGAAATAGAGCCATGTAGTAATACAGGAGACTTTGAAAACTTTATCTACTATATAAGAGATACTGTTTTAGGAAGTGAGTCAAGAAGTCAATTAAAAGAAAAATTTGGAAGAGAAGAAGGAAACAAAATAATAGATGATATATACGATGTAATAGGCGATTTTTTTGAAGAGGTTACAGGAATAGAGATACTTTATAAACAGAACCTTGAAAAAATAGCAGCCACTACAGATGATACAGTTATTTATATATGTGAAAATTATGATAGCTGCGAGGAATTTGAAAATGGTATAGGGGAATTTGAATCGTTATTTAGTGAAAAATTAAGAGATATTCTTGAATAGAATTATATGATATAATTAAAAAAGTGACAAAATAAATAAAATTTAAAAATAAT
>URRU01000144.1 GCA_900550335.1 uncultured Clostridium sp.
AAGATTATTACATTATTATCTTAAGTATTACTACATTATTCTTTTAAACATCTTTTCTATTTCAACTTTAGAAATTTCAACCATTGTAGGTCTACCATGTGGGCAAGTGTATGGATTTTCACACTTTTCAAGTTGTCTAAATAGAGATTCTATTTCTATATTTTGAATCCTATCATTTGCTTTAATTGCTGATTTACAAGCCATTACCGCAAATCTATCATCCTTTAAATCATAGTTGTTTGATATTTTATCTATATTATCTATCAATTCTAGGATGAACTTTTCTGATTGAGGAGTTCCAAATAAATTAGGCACTCCCCTTATTAAAATATTATTCATACCAAATATTTCTACTTCAAACCCAAAATTTTTAAACACATCTATATTTTTTTCAACCCGCAGCATATCAACACTAGATAACTCTAAAACTATTGGATCTAAAAGCATCTGCATGTGTACCTCTCTTTTATGGAAGGCATTCATATATCTTTCAAAAAGAACTCTTTCATGTGCTGCATGTTGATCCATTAAATACATTGATTCTCCTTTTTGAAGTACTATATAAGTATCAAATATCACACCTACAACTTTGTAATACTTAAGTGAAAATCCTGCTTCCTTTTTTTCAATCACATCTCTTTTTTCTGAATCAAGTATCGCACCATCTGCAGTAAATGCCATCTGTGATTCATTTTCAGATATTTTATTAATTTCCTCTAAATTTTTAGCATTTCCATAATAGCTGATTTTATTATCTATATCTTTATTATCGTTATATCTACTAAATCCATGTGAATAATTTTTATTTGTTGCATTGCTATTTTTTAATGAGCTATTATTCGATTCATTAGCTTTAGATTTTACTTCAGATTTAGGTTTTACCTCTTTTTTATGTTTGCCTTCTAAGTTTTTCTTTTTCTCTTCAAAATCGTCTAACTTAATAAATGAGTTTACATCTACCTCATCAGATAAATCTATTGGCTTAATTTCCTGTTTTACTGCTCTATCCTTAGGTACTCTATCAAATGTTTCATACTTACCTATTAAGCTTTCTTTAAGAAGTTTTGCCCTTAAATACTCCATTATTTCTAGTTTTATCTCATTTTCCTTTTCAAACTTAACTTCTATCTTACCTGGGTGTATATTCACATCCACTTTATCAGGGTCAAGGTGTAAGTTTATAAAGCAAATTGCATGTTTGTTTATAGGTATTATAGATTTGTACGCGTTTGCAATCGCATCGTAAAGAATCTTGCTTTTCACAAATCTACCATTTATATAAACATGCTGTAAATTTCTATTAGACCTGTATATATTGTTATTTCCTATATATCCATCTATCTTAAAAAGACTGCAATCGTAGTTAATTTCAATTAAATTTTCTGCAGTTTCCCTACTGTAAATACTTCTAACCGCACTTAAAAGTTTCCCATCTCCTGGAGTATTGACCATAAGTTTTCCTGTATTAAGATATCTAAATTTTACATTTGGATAGCCTATAGCCAATTTATTTACAATATCTGTAATATTCATTAATTCAGCATGGTCAGTTTTTAAAAATTTCTTTCTTGCTGGAGTATTGAAGAATAAATCTTTAATCACAATAGATGTTCCAGTATTTGCACCTACTGCCTCTTTTGATTCTACATTTCCTCCAACTAAAGTGATTTTTGTTCCAACAGCCTCATCCTCAAATTTTGTAGTCATTTCTAATTTTGAAACTGCGCAAATAGAAGCAAGTGCCTCTCCTCTAAATCCAAGCGTAAACAGATTAAATAAATCATCTATCTTATCTATTTTGCTTGTTGCATGTCTTAAAAAGCACTTTTTAACTTCACTTGAAGGAATTCCGCATCCATTATCAGTTATCTTAATAAGCGACTTTCCTCCATTTTCAACTTCTATTATTATTCTATCAGCCCCAGCATCTATTGAGTTTTCAACTAATTCCTTTACAATAGATGCTGGTCTTTCAACAACTTCTCCAGCTGCAATTTTATTTATTGTTATTTCGTCTAGCAGGTTTATTCTATTTTTCATAATAACCTCCTAATATTTATTTTGAGCTTTCTTCCTGAGCTATTTTCTGAAGCTCGAATATTTTATTCATGGCATCAAGAGGAGTCATATTCATAAGATTTAAAGATAAAATCTCTTCCTCTAGCTTGCTCTTTTCCATACTTCCAAATGAAATCTGGACTCCTGAAGTACTGTATTCCACTTTTTTACTCTTTTTAGACTGTTTTTCTTTTAATTTTTTAGAAAGTGATTCTACTTTTTCTTCAAGCTCTTTATTTTTATCATTTAAGTTCTCATTATGATTTCTTAAACTATCATTTTCTGTTTTTAAATTGCCAACCTCTGATTTTAAGCTTTTACATTCTTCAAGACTTTTATCTTCATAAATTATTTTTTCAGCAACTCTATCACTTATATTTACTACATTCTGCGTAAATTCACTATTCCCATTATCAGAAGAAAGTGCATTTAAAACACTCATATTACTTACGTGATTTTTCTCTAAGTCAGAAAGTATCTCAGATGATCTGTTTATAACCTCATCTGGTAATTTTGCCAACTTAGCAACATATATTCCATAACTTTTATCTGCAGCCTGAGGAATTATCTTTCTAAGGAATATTACATCATTTCCGTCTTCCTTAACTCCTATAGAGTAGTTTTTAACCTCGTCAAACTCATCCTCTAAATCAGTTAATTCATGGTAGTGAGTTGCAAATAACGTCTTACATTTTATATTTTTCTGAATGTACTCAACTATAGACCAAGCCAAACTTATTCCGTCATAAGTACTAGTTCCACGACCTATTTCATCAAGTATAACTAAACTCTTGTCTGTAGCATTTTTAAGAATCATTGAAACTTCATTCATCTCAACCATAAATGTAGACTGTCCTTGAGATAAATCGTCGCTTGCTCCAACCCTTGTAAATATTCTATCCATTATTGGAATATCAGCGTATTCTGCAGGAACAAATGAACCTATGTGAGCCATAAGTGCAATTATCGCAGTTTGTCTCATATATGTAGATTTACCTGACATATTAGGCCCTGTGATTATGTTTATAGTATTTTCTCCAGTTTTTAAATATGTATCGTTTGGAACAAAGTTTTCTATTCCTACAATATTTTCAACAACAGGATGTCTACCATTTTTTATCTCTAGTCTATTTTCGTTATTTATATTTGGTTTAACGTATCCATTTTGTGAGGCTGTTTCGGCAAGTGATGCGTATACATCAACATTTGCAACTATATGTGCAACTTCTTGTATTCTGTTTATATTTTTATAAACTGATCCTCTAATTTCTGTAAATATTTCATACTCAATAGCTTTTATTTTTTCTTCTGCATTTAGAATTTTTTCTTCTATTTCTTTTAATTCTGGTGTTATAAATCTCTCTGCATTGCTAAGAGTCTGCTTTCTTATGTAGCTTTCATCTATATTTGCCTGAGCTAAATTTGCTTTTGTGATTTCTATATAATATCCAAAAACTTTATTAAATCCTATTTTTAATGATTTAACCCCTGTTCTTTCCTTTTCTTTTGCTTCTATATCCTTTATGATATTTGCTCCATTTTTAGAAATATCTCTAAGCTCATCTAATTCTCTATTAAATCCTGATTTTATAATATTTCCGTCTTTTATTGTAATAGAAGGATCTTCTTTTATAGAATCATATATCAATTCGTAAATATCCTCTAAAGTATCCATACTATCTATATATTCCTTTAAAATTACACAACTTGAGCCTTCAACAGTATTTTTTAATAAAGGAAGTTTTTCTATAGAATTTTTTAGATTTATTAACTCTTTTGGAGTTACTTTTTCAAAGGCTATTTTCCCACAGATTCTTTCTATATCGTAAATTTTCTTTAATATTTCAATTAAATCTTCTTTTAAAATATAATCATCGTTTATTTCTTCTATTATATTTAATCTATATTCTATTTTTTCTTTGTTTATAAGTGGCTGCTCTACATATTTTCTAAGAAGTCTACCACCCATTGCAGTTGAAGTTCTGTCTAGTACATGAAGAAGTGAGCCTTTTTTCTTTCCACCTCTTATTGTCTGAGTTAATTCAAGATTTGTTCTAGTAAACATATCAAGTACCATATACTCAGCAGAGTTGTACACATTTACAGAGCTCATATTTGATGTTATCTGCTTTTGAGTTGAGAATATATAGTTTAAAATAATTGCTATACTTTTCTTTATAAGTCCGTCATTATCTAAATCTAAAGTATCTATATATTCTTTTGAGAAATAGTCAAATATTATAGATTCATCCTCCATTTTCTCGTCAAAACTCTCATTTATGTATATATTTCCAACTGTTGCTATGTCTCTAATTTTGTCAACAAATGAAATGTCATTTATTATTATTTCAGAAGGATTTACCTTTGCTATTTCTTCAACTATTTTTTCCTCATTTAAATAAGTCGCATTTAATTCTCCTGTACTTATATCTACATAAGATAGCCCGATCATATTTTTATTTCTGTATATAGACATAAGATAGTTGTTTTTCTTATTTTCTAAAAGAGATCCGTCTAATACCGTACCTGGAGTTATAACCCTTATAACATCTCTTTTTACAATCCCTTTTGCTTTAGCTGGGTCTTCTAGCTGTTCACCTATTGCTACTTTGTACCCATTTTCGACTAATTTTGATATATATGAATTGGCAGAATGGAAAGGTACTCCACACATTGGAGCTCTTTCTTCTAAGCCACAAGCTTTTCCA
>URRU01000145.1 GCA_900550335.1 uncultured Clostridium sp.
CTTTAAGCATTAAGATTATATAAAGATTGTATAAATACCAACTAACATCATTTTTATTATGGCAAAAAATTCTCTTACATAAAATACTGGTATCAAATACCACTTAGTTCTTTCTGTATAAAAACTTATATTTTTATAACCATCCATTTTTGCATACTTCTCACTTCTAAATGCGTGAAAATCTGTAGTAACTACCTTAACATCTACATCAGCTACATTTTCCTTACTGTCCTTTTCTATTTTATCTCTTGAAAACTCAAAATTTTGCATAGTGTTTACAGATTTATCTTCCTTGATAATCATCTCTGGTTTAATTCCTCTTTCAACAAGATATCTTTTCATAGCCTCGGCTTCAGAGATATTTTCTCCGTCACCCTTCCCACCAGATACAATTATTTTACAATCATCGTCGTTGCTTTTTACATATTCAAGTGCTCTATCAAGCCTTCCTTTAAGTGTAAGTCCTGGCTCATTCCCCATCACTCTAGCTCCCAAAACGATGATATAATCACAGTTTTCCGTATTTTTCTTAGGAAATGCGATAATCATTCCCTCAACAGCGACGAATATTATAATCGCCACAGCTGCACAAATTTTTACAATCATATATAACCACCTATGTTTTTTAATCTTATCTCTAGTGAAGTGGTACACCAAGCAAATTGTTCCAAGTACAAAGAAAAATCCGCTAAATGCAACCCCATTCATAGCGAAAAACAGTATTCCAAAGTATAAGTAGAACACAATCGCTAAAACCAAGCTAATACTCATAAATATCAACTCCCACAAGTTTAATTTCAGCAAATTCACATCATTTTATCGTATGATTAAATTTCAACTATTTTCTATACAACTCAAATGCTGTATACTCACCTTTTTCTCTATATCCAAGTTTCTTAGCAAGCTCTATAGATCCTTTGTTGTGGGCATCCCAGCTAGGATATATCCCTCTTTCCAAGCACTTCAATATTATGCTTGCCCCACAAATAAGAGCATATCCATTTCTTCTATGCTGCTCATTTGTGTCTATCTCGATTTCAATTCCACCTTCAAAAGTACAGTATGAAGATGCTCCAGACACGATTTCATTATTACTTCTATCCAAAAGAACAACTCCTATACCCTTTTTAGAATAGTCTTCGTAATTATTATAAATTCCAACCAAGTCCTTGCTCCACTCGTTTTCTAAACATCTATTGTAGATTTCTTCATTTATATCCAAAATTTCAAATCCTTCTTTTGCAAAACTTTTTATCTCATTCAATTTCTCCACGTCAAACTGGCTCATATCCTCAAATGTAGAATATCTCTTAATCTCTTTTAACACCGGCACACCTTCTAAATCTACATCAAATGTATTTCTAACAAGTTCTGCCCATTTATCATTTTGAGGTATAATTATATCCATCTCACCTTTTTTATAATCATATTTTAAAAGATTTTCATTAGGCTCACCTGCAAATATCCTAAAATCTCCAAGTACGGCAACAGCAGATTTGGGATTATCACAGTCAAAAGAATACACTTCTCCCATAATTTCCTGCAGACAAGCCAGTACGAAATTATTATCCCAATCTCCAAACAAGGCTTTAACTTTTTCTATATCCTCAACCTTAACTATATTACTCATAAAATTTCCCTCTCAATAAATTTCACCTTAAATCAACTAAAATTAACCCCTACAGTCCAAGCTCCTTTTTCTGAGAATTTCTACTCAATCTCATTAAAAGCTCGAAAACTTCCTTTATATCATTCTCGTATTTCTTATTTTTTAAATTATCCACAGCCTTCTGAAGAACAACTTCCTCTCTGCTGCTCTGTAATACTTCCATTCCATTTTCCTTCTTATAATTTGCAACCTTTAAAACAGTTTCCATTCTCTTTTCAAAAAGCTGCACAAGCTCTCTATCTATCTCATCTATTTCAATTCTGTACTCATCAAGCTTTGTCATACTACTCTCCTTTTCAAATATCAACTCTTTAAAATTTTACATCACCTAAATAATACCCAAATATTAACATAAATTTATATCACGTAAATCATGCTCAAAATACTAATACAAGTCTATATCCCATAAATCATATCCAAAATAGCTATTGCAGTAGCTGATTCAATTACACTAACAGCTCTCTGCACTATGCAAGGATCGTGTCTGCCATTTACCTCAATCTCTGTATTTTTAACATATCCATTTTCGTAACTTCGCAAATCAGCCACATTCACAGTACGCTGCTTACTAGATATAGACGGTGTTGGCTTAATTGCAACTGTAAATACAATAGGCATACCATTTGTAATTCCGCCAATTACCCCGCCATTATTATTGGTATAAGATAAAATTTTTCCTTCATTATCTACATACATCTCATCATTTGATTCTGAGCCATACATCCTAGAAATATCAAATCCTTCTCCAAACTCAATCCCTTTCACAGCAGGAATCGAAAACATCATACTAGAAATAACAGACTCTACAGAGTCAAAGATTGGACTTCCTATACCCGCATCTATTCCTACAACAGCACACTCAATCCTTCCACCTACAGAATCGAGATTTTCTCTAGCCTTTAAAATTTCATTTTTCATACTATCCTCAAGACTTTCATCTATTAAAGGAAAGTCAGAGTATGAAAGTCTTTTTATTAATTTCTCATCTATATTAGTATAGTCAAAACTACTATCCTCAATATTTTTTATCGCCTTAATATGAGAAGTAATCTTTATACCTTTTTTTTCTAAAATCTGTCTGCAAATAGCCCCAGCAAATACTATTGGAGCTGTAAGTCTTCCAGAAAAGTGTCCTCCACCTCGGTAATCATTAAAACCTTTGTATCTTACAAAACCGGTGTAATCAGCATGTCCAGGTCTAAAATTATCTCTTATCTGTGTATAATCCGCTGATTTTCTATCCTTATTTTTGATATTTGCACAAAGTGGAGTCCCTGTAGTCTTTCCTTCAAAAAATCCACTGACAATATTTGCCTTATCGTCCTCTTTTCTAGCAGTAGACATCTTATTTTTACCAGATTTTCTTCTATCCATCTGTCTTTCTACTTCATCTAAATCTATCTCAAATCCTGGCTCCAATCCGTCTATAACAACACCTATTTCTGCTCCATGAGATTCTCCAAATATTGATATTTTTAAATTTTTTCCCCACATACTACTCAATAAAATCACCACCTATCAACTATTAATCTCTATTAATCTTCGTTAATCTCTATTAATATTTATTAATCAACTAATATTATTTTTCAATAACTTCTATACATCCACCTATTTTTTCAAAATCCTCGAAAAATCTTGGATAAGATTTAGAAATACATTCAGCATCTTTTATAATTATTTCTTCCTCGCAAACTGTAGACGCTATTGAAAGCATCATACATATTCTGTGATCCTTGTGGCTCCAAACATCACAGCCACCTTTTAACTTCTTATTTCCATTTCCATATATTATGAGAGAGTCCTCTTTTTCTTCTATACTTGCTCCTAATTTTGATAATTCCTCATTTATCGCACTAAGTCTATCACATTCTTTAATTCTAAGCCTTTTTGCATTGATAATCGCTGTCGTACCATTTGCAAATGCTGCACAAACAGAAAGAACAGGTATAATATCTGGGCAATCTGTTGCATCAATCACTGTGCTATTTAAAGAATTCACCTTCATTTTTATATCACTGCACTCGTTATAAATTCTCTCGCATCCCATTCTTTCAAGAATTTCTAAAGTAGCCTTGTCTCCTTGAATTGAATCTCTTCTTAGCCCTTTTATATTTACATGGTTTCCAATAGCATCTGCACATAGGAAAAATGCCCCTTGAGAAAAATCTCCTTCAACAGTGTACTTATTATAACCCTGTTTTTCTTTTCTACATTTATACTTTTGATTGCCTTTTATCCTAAATTTTCTATAATTATTATTTTCAATTTCTATTCCAAAATCCTTTAGACATTGCAATGTTATATCTATATAGCTCTTAGATTCTATCTTATCAGTAATTTTTAATAAAGAATCCTCTTCTAACATAGACAATGCAAACAACATCCCTGTTATAAACTGAGAGCTAATGTTTCCAGGAATATCATACTCTCCAGCATTTAGATTTCCGTCTATTTCTAAGTAATTTTCTCCTTTTTTGTATTTAATTCCATTCTTATCAAAAATATCGTAATAAACATCTAGTGGTCTTTTTCCTAAATTACCGCTCATCTCAAATCTACACTTATATCCTAAAGCTGCAGCTATCGGTATCATAAATCTAAGAGTAGATCCAGATTCGTTGCAGTTTATGATGTGCATATTATTATTCATACCATGAATATTATTATTTATATCGTGAACATCATTATTCATGATTTGAATTCCTTCAATTTCTATACTCATATTTTCTATTTTTGATGTTGCTCCAAGCTCTTCTAAGGCCTCAAGAGTAGCTCTTATATCATCTGAAAGCTCTATATTTCTTACTATACTCTTCCCTTCCGAAAGAGCTGCACAAATAAGTGCTCTATGTGCAAAACTTTTTGATGGTGGAATTACAATATTCCCAGAAAGCTTTGATGGTTTTATTTTTATATCCATTAAAAATCCTCTCTTCTTTACATTTTTATATTATTTTTCTATTTTTATATTATTTTTCTATTTTTATATTATTTCAAAATCTCTTATAGCATACCATTCTTTTTAAATAAATGTATCCCTA
>URRU01000146.1 GCA_900550335.1 uncultured Clostridium sp.
TGTAACCGCCGCATTATATATTCTTATGTTTCCTGAACCATCATTTCCAAATAAGTTTGGCATTAATGTAAGTAAAAATGCTACTACAGTACCTACTTCAACGACAAACATAACTGGATTTTTCATCATATATTTTGGATTCAACTTCTTAAAAGCTTCTACTATAGAGCTTTTAAGAATATCATTAGTTAAAAATTTATTTCCATTGTTTTTCATTTTTATCTATATCTCCTTTATACTCTCCTTACATATTCGTCTATTTTATTACGCCCAAATAGTTAGGTGCTCTGCAATTGGTCCTAATACAAGAGCTGGCAAGAATGTTAATGCTCCTATTATTAAAACTATTGCAACAAGAAGTATTGTGAAAGTAAAGTTATCTGTTTTTAATGTTCCTACACTAGTATTTACTGGTTTTTTATTTGCTAGTGATCCAACAACAGCTAACTGTATAACTATTGCTAAATATCTTCCATAGAACATTGCTACTCCAGTTGTCATATTCCAGAATAAAGTATTATCTGCTAAACCTTCAAAGCCTGAACCATTGTTAGCTGATGCTGATGAGAATTCATAAAGAATCTGAGATAATCCGTGGAATCCTCCATTTGTTATACCTTCAAGTCCAGCCGGAATAGCAACTGCTAATGCAGAAAATGCTAATATTAATAATGGATGAACTATTATTGATAATGCAACTAACTTAACTTCTCTACCTTCTAGTTTTTTTGATAAAAATTCTGGTGTTCTACCAACCATTAATCCACAAAGGAATACTGTAAGTATTGAATACATTAACATATTCATAAGCCCTACACCTTTTCCTCCGAATACTACATTTAACATCATATTTAGCATTGGAACAAGTCCTCCAAGTGGAGTAAGTGTATCATGCATATTGTTTACTGTACCTGTAGTAAATGATGTTGTTACTGTTGTAAATAAAGCCGATTGATCTATACCAAATCTAAGCTCTTTACCTTCCATATTACCCATAGCTTGGCTTAATCCTGCTGCTGCTAATTCTGGGTTACCTGCTTTTTCAGAAGTCCAGCATATTAAAAGACCTACTAAGAATATTATTCCCATAGCTCCAAATACTGCCTTACTCTGTTTTTTATTTCCTATCATATATCCAAAAGCTATAACACAAGCTCCTGGAAGTATCATCATTGAAAGCATTTCTATCATATTTGATATAATTGTTGGATTTTCAAATGGATGAGAAGAGTTAGCTCCAAAGAATCCACCACCGTTTGTACCAACATGTTTTATAGATTCAAGAGCTGCAACCGGGCCTCTTGCTATATCTTGTAAATTACCTTCAATTGTTCTTACTGTTTCTGTTCCGCCAAGTGTTTGAGGCACACCTTGAGATATAAGTAAAACACCTACTATAAATGCAAGTGGAACTAAAACTCTTGTTGTTATTCTAACCATATCAACGTAGAAGTTACCCAAAGTTTTTTTCTTTCCTACAAGACCTCTTATAAATGCCATACAAGCTGCATAACCAGTAGCTGCTGATGTAAACATCATATAAATTATTACTAACATCTGAGATAAATAAGATAATCCAGATTCCCCTGAATAATGCTGTAAGTTTGTATTAGTCATGAAACTTATTATTGTATTAAATGAAAGACTTGCTTCCATTCCTCCAATTTCACTAGGATTAAAAAATCCTATTCCTTGTATTCTAAGAATTAAATATCCTGCAAATATCATAACTGCATTTGTTATGATAAGAGCTAAAACATACTGTTTCCAGTTCATTTCTTCCTTATCTATTTTAAATATTTTATAGATAGTATTATCTACTTTGTTAAATATTCTATCGCCAAATGCTTTTTCACAATTGGCAACCTGATATAAGTATTTACCCATAGGAATTACTAATATCATAAACACTATTAAAAATAATATATTCTGTAACATTTTTTCCTCCTGTTTTAATATCTTAATCACTATATTTTATTTTCTATCTAAGTTAGAATCTAATAATTAATCTATAATGCCCTCTGTTAAAATTTCTCTGGGTTTATTAAAGCATAAAGTAAATATGCTAATAAAGCTACTATTACAACTACTAAAAGTATCATTTTTCTCCCTCCATCTAAAAATACTAATTGTTACTTTTCATAAATTTTATTATTTCTGTATTTGTTTTTCACACCAATCAGCAAATAGTTTAACAGATATAATTCCAACTAAAAGCCGTATAATCATTATTACATCCATCATTTCAGTTACCTCCTACTTTTTTAGAAGATTTTTTAATATCTTCTTTTTCTTTATCATGTATATAATTTTATGCTTTTATATATAAAAACGGGATTAAAGATAGTGTCTTTAGGATTAAGATTGTATCAAGATTTATATTTTATCTTTATACTTTCTTAACACAAGAAAAAAATTAACAAAAGAAAATATTTTCCTATAAAATTTAATAAAAAAAAGAGATTAATATAGATACAATAATTATTTTTAAATAATAAATTCAAAAATAAAATATCGTAAATACATCAATCTCTTTCTTATTCTAATTATATTTCATCGTTTAATCTATATCCCACACCAACTTCTGTCATTATATATTGGGGTTTTGCAGGTTGTTTTTCTATTTTTCTTCTAATTGTCGCCATAAATACTCTTAATGACTTGGTTTCTCCACCTATTACTCCACCCCATATTTTTTTTATAATATAATTATGTGTTAATACCTTTCCATGATTTCTTGCTAAAAGGGATAATATATCGTATTCTATTGGTGTTAAATGTATATTTTCTCCTGATACAGTTACCTTTCTCTTTTCGTAATCTATGGACAAATCTCCCACAGAAAAAGTATCTTCCTTTTCTTTCTCGGGCATAGAAATATCTACAGATTTATTTTCTTTATGTCTAAGAGCAACTCTAACCCTTGCAAGAAGTTCAACTATTGAAAATGGCTTTGTTATGTAATCATCAGCTCCAGTATCAAATGCTTCCACTTTTTCTCGATCTTGTTCTCTAGCGGATACTACAATTATTGGAAGGTCCGAAATCTGCCTAACCGTTTTAATAACATCAATACCATCTATATCTTCAAGACCTAAATCAAGTAGCATAACATCTGGAGATTTTGCTATAGCATTTTGGACTGCTTCTTTTCCAGTTGAACTCTCTATTACTTCATAATCTTGAGTTGTTAAAGCTGTACATATAAATTTTCTAATTGTACTATCATCTTCTACAACAAGTATAAGTTTTTTACTCATTTTTTATCCTTCCTTACTCTTCATCTTCTTCTAGTGGAAGATTAAAAATAAATTCAGCACCACCTAATTCTTGACTATTTCTAACCTTTATTTCTCCACCATGTGCATTTACTATAGATTTGCATATAGAAAGACCTAAACCTACACCTTTTCTAGAGTCTTTACTTTTTCTTTCTCCAGTATAGAATCTATCAAATATATGACTAGCTAAATCATCTGATATACCTGGACCATTATCTGAAAATTCAAACCAAGCATTGTCATCATCTCTATATACTCTTATATTAATCTTACAACTACTTGTTGCATATTTCAATGAATTATCAACTAAATTAACAAATACTTGTTCTATTAATTTCGCATCCATTGGAACAAATATCAATTCATCTGGTATATCAATTTCCACATCTGCATCGTTCAACCTTCTTTTTATATGGGACAAGGATTCTGATAATACCTCCTCTACAAGCTCTGGTTCTTTTCCAACCTTCAATTTTCCTTCATCTATCTTTGTCATACTTAGTAAATTTTCTACTAATTGTATTAACCATTGAGAATCTTCGTATATACCATTTAGTAATTCGTCTGTAATCTCTTCACTTATTTCATTTTTATTTTTTATAATTGTACTTACAGCACCGGATATCCCCGCAAGTGGAGTTCTTAAATCATGAGAAATAGCTCTTAAAAGGTTACTTCTAAGCCTTTCACTTTCCATTTCTAGTTTATCTTTTTCTCTTGATTCTGCTAATTCTTCCCTATCAAGTGCAATACTTACCTGTGCTAATACAGTTTCTATAAATATTTCATCATCTGTATCTATATTTTTAACTTCTGATGAAACACCTACAGCACCATGAATTTTTTTAATTCCTTTTATAGGAATATATAGTCCTACAGCACCACTAAGTGTATCTGTAAAATGACCTGCATTCATACCATTATTAACAACCCACTTTGCAACAGCAATTTCGTTTGGAGAAATCATTATATTATTTTCAAAGTCATGTTCTGTTACATCATTGATACTCTTATGTTCAAATTCTATTTCATTATTTTTTCCCTTATATTTAATATAGTATATTTTTTCTTCATTTTTCATAACTAGGGAAACATCTCTTTCAAGACTAACACTTAAAATTTCTAATGCCTTTTCTATTATATCTTCTTTTCTAGATACCTTCAAAAATGTCCTACTTATCCGATAAATCATCTGTGTATGTTCTTCTCTTTTACTTGCATTATTAGCCTGGAATTTTATATTAGACATTAAAGCACTTGTTATTATTCCTATTACGCAGAACACAGCTAAAGTTATAATATGGCTTGGATCTGCTATAGATAAGGTATATTTTGGAATAGTAAATAGATAATTTACTATTGTTATATTTAAAAATGCACTTAAAATACCTAGTGTATAA